>CAZBWC010000086.1:0-937 GCA_964495395.1 Microcaldota archaeon | reverse complement strand
ACTTGAACGCCAGGACCTGTTTGATAATGGGCTTACCGTGCTTCTTAACGGCCGGCATAAGCGAAAGCTGTCTGGCCTGCTTACAGAAGCCGGTTTTGTTTATTCCAGGGCTGAAATACTGAAGTTTTCACGTGAAAAGCATTTTCCAGAGGACAAACCGTATCCGTGGCAGCTTGCAACTTCAGAACACCTGTCTTTTGCCGACCGGGCTTTAGCTACTGCAGCAGTCAACTGGTTGCTCCACAAAACCAAACTCAGACCAGCTGATTTGTCTGCAGATGTTTTTACTGCGCACGGGCTGGAAGCCCTTGCAAATCACTACAAGGATTCTGTTTATGCCTTATTGGCTGACACCGCATTTGCACATCCCTTACCGGTTGTATTGTCTCACAGTAGTAAAAGCGCATTCAACAATTCCAGACTTTACCCCTGGCAGCTTAAGCATGCGCCGCAGGTTTTCCATATTCCTGAAGTTTGTACTGCGGCAGTCAAATGGCTTATGAAAAAAACGAAGAAAGCGATCTATGAGCTTGATTTCGGGGATTTCCAGAGAAATGGGCTTGAAGGTTTTATTATTCGCTATGGCTCTGTTTATGAAGCCCTTGCTGCTGCTGGTTATGCATACTCTTACGAAGAAGTGTTGGCGCATGCCTATCACGGCAATTTTTCCGAACTAAAACCCTACCCGTGGCAAATGAAGAAAACCCCGCGGGCTTTCTATCGCCGCTTAAAGAATAGGCAGGCTGCATTTGTATGGCTGCTTGAAGTAACTAAAAAAGAGCCTTGGGTACTTCAGGTGCGGGACTTCAGGGATAAAGGCCTTTCAGGTTTGCTTATGCATTATCGTAACCATCTCAAAGACGCACTGGCTGAGCTTGCTCCACATCTTCCAGTTGCGCGTGTAAATGGCAACGGCTCACTAAGCTGATGCTAAAAA
>CAZBWC010000085.1:0-5353 GCA_964495395.1 Microcaldota archaeon | reverse complement strand
CAACTCGGAGAGTTGGAGAGACAGTGATCACAGGTCACTGGAAACTAGAGGGGGTGATGCCCCCTCTGGTTGGCCTTTAGGGGTTAGGTTTAAAACCAATAACTGGAATACAAAACCATGAGGTGGATGGGCCTTTTGCTTGCACTGGTTCTAATGGCACAGTTGTCATTTGCCGCCCTCCTCGAAGAAAGCACCCTTTACCTTATTCTCGGCACTGTAATAATGCTGATGGTTGTGATGCTTGCATTGCTAACCATGTTTGGCAGGAGCATGAATATGCCGCAGCTCGAAGCGTGGACAAAAACCGAAATACGCGAGCTTGTTGTAGCAGCAGTGCTTGCTGTAATAGTAGGCACAGTATTCTTCGGCACTGGAAATGTGGTTCAGCTTCTTACAGGCGATGCGGGTTATGATGACAGTGCGAGAAGCTTTATTACAGATATGAATAGCAGGATGGAAGATGGCCACATAGTTTCTATGAAGCTCATGCACTACCTCACAGCGCGCACAGGATTTTCAATGGTGGCACCCATCCCGACACCCTATGTCTACCCGATATTAATGGCAGGGCCATATTCCGGATTTTCGATATTCTTCGGCCCAATAACACTGGCCGCACAGGGACTAATTAATGCATGGTTCAGCTATATCGGCCTTTCGGTGCTTTATGAGTTCGCGACAAGGGCAGCGATTCTTGTGCTGCCAATTGCGTTCATGTTCAGGTTCATACCATTCACAAGGCAACTGGGCAACACGCTGATTGCACTGGCAATAGGCGGAAAGGTGCTTTTGCCATTTGCAGTCATAGCAGTATCGCTGCTGCATGGAGAAATAACCATGCCCGCACTTACTGTTCCGGAAAGCGCATTCGACAAGCTGGAGCTTGAAGGAGTAACGAATGCATTCCTCGCCCTTTGTACCGAGTTGCCGATAAGAATGCTTTTTAGGATGAATGAAACACTGCTTGCGTTAGTAACATGCCTGCCCATATCATGGATTCCAGGAGCATTTCCAACCTGCTATAACATAGTTACCTCGATTGTTTACCCTATAATGGACATAACATTCAGAGGGGCATACGCAGGCTATTTTGCAGCATCAGGGCTTTTAGGAGAGCCAGGAGCAGACATAACAGGTGGGGAAGCAACAGGCATAGTCTATGACTTCCTGCTTCAGGTCAACAATTTCGTGCTGATAACATACGTCGACATACTGATAATTGCACTCATAAGCTACGTCGGCATCAAAAGCATTTCAGCAGCACTGGGCGGAGATTATGTGATGTCCACAATATCGAGGTTTGTAAGATGAAGCTTCTGACTGCATTGCTGCTCCTGGTTTCGTTCGGGTTCTCCGGGGCATGTGCACAGAATTTCATTGACGATGGTGCCCAGAGAGAAATAGCAAGCTATGCGGCACTCGGCTTTTCATTAGTAGTTCTGCTTGTAGCGCTTGCTTATATGGCAGGCAGCACCACCAGCAATGCAGGCCTGCTGATGTTCGCAAAGGATGAACTTTTCCATCTTTTTATGTCAGCTGTGCTCGTTGTCAGCATAGGGGCGATAATGTATTTTTCATGCACCGTAGTCACAGCATTTCTTGACTTCTCGCTCAATAGCCTTGTTGGGACAGATGGCATGTGCTATTCCGGAACCGAGAGCCCCACAGATGTGGCAAGATGCTACGTAGCAAGGCTCGAAGGAAGCGCAAGCGGGATGCTCAGCTATATGATAAGGGACAGTATAGGAAATGAGATGAACTCCGCCTATGTGCTGGGCTTATACAATCCAGTAAGCGGAGGCATAATGACTCCGACAAAGGCATACCTCAAGACACATGCGATGCAGCTTGACCTTATCGAGCTTACGTTCGTACTGCCTGCGCTCACCAGCCTTACAGTACAAAAAATATTCCTGAATTTTGCAGCAGACCTGGTCAAGTACCTTATACCAGTAGCGCTGTTTTTCAGGATACTGCCTGGCCTGCGGCCTATGGGAAACCTGCTGATAGCCCTCGTAATAGCGTTATATGTTTTTGTACCGGCGATCTATGCACTGAACGCCGCAATGGATGATGCAGTGTTCAGGAACGGCGTCATGGGCTGCGGAGGCATGGAAGGCTTTATAGGCGACAGAGTTATGGGAAACTGCGAAAGTGTTTATAATTTCTGGGCAGTTGCAAGGCTTATCCCACAGGCATTCTTCCTTCCGAACCTGGCAATAGCGATAACAATAACATTCCTGTCTGCGGTGAATAAGGCACTCAAGGTAATAACATGAAGATGAAACTCGTATTTATCTCCGTAGTGATGCTGCTCTTGCTAGGTTGCACAACGCCGACCGATGGCACAACACAGCAGCAGGCAGAGCAGGCTGGAGAAGATTTTGGTTTTGAACTGACGAGAGACTGGAGAGTGCTTTCAATAATGCTGACGCTGCTTTCAGGGCTCCTTGTCGCGCTTGCATATTTGTTCGGCCAGGGATTCGAGATGCCTGAGCTTAAGGCATGGGCAGGTGTAGAACTGGTGCAAATAGTGGCAACGCTCGTAATAATAGTCAGCTTCAGCGCAGTGCTTACGCTACTCGATAATGCAGTTGCAATGGCAATCAATGCAAACGACATCGGATTCACCTGCGACTTCCTTGAGAACTGCGCCATAAAAACTGCGAACAGCTACCTGAACGGGCTTATAGAGCTGTCGATGGGAGAGATAAAGGACACTGCCAACAATGCATTGCTATCATCCTGGCTGAGCTCACTGCGTGCCGGCCTCGGAACTGAGACGGCATTCTGGCCACCGTTATTGCAGACCTATTTCTCATCAGGCATACCTGAACTTGTCAAGCATGCAATGTATGTGGAATATTATTCGCAGACAATGCAGTTCCAGGCAGGGATACTTAGCATGCTTTCATCGCAGCAGTTTTTCGTGCAGGAGATTTCGTTCAAAATTGCGCCGATAATACTTCTTATGGGAATTGTGGCACGCAGCTTCTTCTTCACCAGAAAACTCGGAGGCATGATGATGGCTGCAGGACTGGGTATAATGTTTGTCTTCCCAGGCATGTATGTAGTAAACTGGCTCACGCTTAACATAACGCTATTCGGTGACGACATATTGCTGGCCACCGGTGGGCAATGCCCTGCAACGTGCTCTATGTCGTTTCCACAGTATTACGTAGGAGGAAAATCGCTTCCCGATGCAGCGGCCGTAAGAGAATATCTTGCAGAATTAGGCCGCATCGGCCCTGAAGAGGCTCTGAGCGAACAGGATGCAGCAAAGCTCAGGAAACTCAGGACGGGTGAAAGCGCATCTGAGAGGATAGGCGAGAGTAGCAGTGGCGGAGGCGTTTCGATATATTCCTGCGAAGCCGCTGCCAAAAACGAGGACATAGGTGGCTATTGCCCATCCATGTGCAGGGAGGTGCCATTGCCGCTCACAAAGGATTGCACTGTAGAGCCAAATCCCGAAGTTGAAAGGATGTGTGACCCGCTAAATCCCATTTTGCCCGAAGAGCAGTGCAGTGTCATTGCAAACGACCCAGAATCCAAGCGAAAAAAAACGTGCAACGCAATGCCTGATGAATGCAAAATAATAAGGACTGTCCAGGAGCCTGATGCTACGCGCTCAGCGCAATGCAGTGTTGAATGCAAGACAACTCTGCCGCTGAAATATGACTGCAGCAACGACTGCCTTGAGGCACGCGACTACTGCAGGGTGGCGCAGAAAAAATTCAGCGATAGCGGAGAGCTGGAACTTATCGACATAGCCAGGCTTGTCGACATGGGAAGGCTGCCGCCTGAATGCATAAAGGCAGATTCATGTGCACAAAGCCTTAACCCGCAGCAATCATGCGTTTATGTGCATCCTGCCAATGAGATAATTGACAGGTGCAGTGCATGCATTTTCACCGAGCCTGAATACACATTGGACCCGCCGACCTATACTAATTGTGCCAAACTTTGCGATGATTCACCTTCAGGCGCCCCTATGGTCAGCACAACACAGTTTGCAAAGGCAAGTGAGGAAGGCATGTTCGGCAGGGAAGAAACAAAGGCTGTGTCAGCGCTGATAATACCAGCATACATACTACCGCTGCTTAACATTGTGGTGACACTGATGTTCATACGGACATTCTCCCCCATATTTGGCGGGGACATAGAAATACCAGGAGTGAGTAAGCTGATATGATACTAATCAAAAATGCAATGACAATGAAGGCCATGCTGGCAGTTCTCGTGCTGGCAATGCTCCTGTTTGCAAGGGCGCCTGGAGGTGGCGGAGGCATAGACACAGGCATAGTATGCTCTAGCGATCTTGAGTGCCAGAGAAGCGGGATTGGGATGCAATGCGTAAGCGGCAGGTGTATAACACTAGGATCAGGAACAGGGGGTAGTGGCGGAAGTTCAGGCGGTACAGGCGAAACAGCAGCTTTAGGCCCGGATGCAACAACCCTCACAGGGCTTGCCCTTATCACATCAGCAATTTTGGTAGCAATAATGTACATGATTGCATACGGTTTTGGGCTGAACGAGCTGAAATTTACTGCAATCGAAGAATTTTACCAGATTATCGCAACAGTCGTAATGGTTGCGGCACTCGGAGCTGCGCTAACAAGCATTAACCAGATTTCCGAGATGGCAACAGGTGCCCAGCCGCAGGAAAAAGCGCTCGAACTTGTAGGCAACAGACTTGACGAACTGAAACTGTCGCTGCAGGCTCTTGACAGCTATTCAGTCAAAGTCGGCGAGCAGTCTTCGAAATCAGCATTTTGCAGCATTCAGGGTGTAGGCGTATCGATTGCAACCTGCGGCGCATACAGAGGGCTTGCAAGTCCTGCATCTTTCGCATACCAGATGATAGGCACAGCAATAGCTGAAATGGGTGCGCTCAGGGCATTGATAGAGTTCGGCCTGAGGTATGGCATTGTGATATTGCTCCCTGCAGGGGTGCTCTTTAGGACTTTCAAAGTAACCAGGGGTGCGGGCGGAATGCTGATTGCGTTCGCAGTTGCCATAGGCGTGCTTCTTCCCATAGGGGTAATCATAATGCAGGATTTGGGGGAGCAGGTAAGAAGTGAAATGGTTGCAGGCGGCATGCTTACCGACCGCACTACTGAGGAACTAGGAGTTACAGGCCTGCCTGATGTTGAGGACTGTGACGCGTTCGATGCCACTGAGGGCAACTACGAAAATGCCAAGGCCAGTATGGAGCAGCTTGCAGTAGCAATGCCTGATTATGTTTACGCGTTCCTTATAGAGGCAAGCATGACGCTCATAATCGCACTCGGCATAATGGTAACAGGGATGCAGGCAATTGCAAAGCTTGCAGGAAGCGAAATAGATGTATCAC
>CAZBWC010000084.1:0-5381 GCA_964495395.1 Microcaldota archaeon | reverse complement strand
TTTATCAAAAACACACTGCCTAAAAGGTTGTGGAAATCCCAATGGGGGCGCTTGTTTTTTAATTTGAATTGAGAGCGCAAAGCATGGAAATTTATCTGATACTTGCTTCCGCACTGCTGGCCGAGATAATAGGCACTATGGCCGGCTTCGGCTCATCAACGATATTTTTGCCCATGGCACTGTTATTCCTCGATTTCAATATTGCATTGGTGCTTACCGCCTTCTTACACCTGTTTGGGAATTTGGGCAGGCTCGCATTTTTCAAAAAAGGCATTAACGCAAAACTTGCAGTGATGTTCGGCATACCGAGCATAATGCTTGCCATAATAGGGGCATATATGGTTTCACTAATAAATACATCCATTCTGAAGGCCGTGCTTGGGCTGTTCCTGATGGCTTATGCAGCTTATTCGCTGAAATTCAAGGACATAAAATTCAAGCCCGAAATGAAATTAGCAGTAGTCGGGGGCTCGCTTTCCGGATTCCTCGCAGGCCTCATCGGAACAGGTGGGGCGCTAAGGGGCGCTTTTCTGAATTCATTCGGATTGGAAAAGGCAGCATACATAGCAACCGCAGCCCTGATAGCACTCGCAGTTGACGCTACCAGGATCCCTATTTATATTATCAATGGGCTTTTGCCACAGGCTTATTACGCTTACCTGCCGGCACTGTGTGTAATAGCATTTGCAGGTTCGTTCATAGGAAAGAGCATTGTTTCAAGAATAGAGCAGCAGACGTTCAGAAAAATCGTTTTCATTGCAATAGCCTTCGCAGGAGCAAAATTCGTTCTGGATACTGTACCTATGCTTTCGGCTCTTCTGCCGTAATAAATTTCCGGTCACTCGTACCGTAGCGCATCAACAGGCGAAAGCTTCGCGGCCCTTCTCGCAGGAATGAAACCGGAGAGCAAGCCGATTATTATTGAAAATAAAATGCCGAACAGTATTATCGTGGGGCTTATTGAAACAGGAACTCCGATAAGGCCTGCTGCAAGAGCAACAAGAGTACCTATAATTGTGCCAACCAGCCCTCCGATGCCCCCTAGCGCACCGCTTTCAAAAACGAAAATCTTCATAATGTCGCTTTCAGTTGCACCGATTGCCTTGAGCACGCCGATTTCGTGAGTGCGCTCTATGACGCTCGTGAACATGCTGTTTGCTATTCCGACACCACCAACTATGAGCGATATACCTGCAATAGCACCAAGGAACCCGGTAACAAGACCGAGTATCGAGCCTATGCTTTCCTGAATGGTTTTAGGGCTTATGACACTAAAGTCTCGGTCATCCGACCTTATCTTATGCGATGCAGAAAGCTCCAGAATCATTTGATCTATAACCTCATCCACATCAGCGCCATCCTGAATTTTAGCTGCTATTGCACCTATCTCCCCTTCTGCAAGGGATTCCTTGAAAAGTTCGCGCGCATCCTCGAAAGGCACCATTATTGCCGTATCAGACTGGGAAAAACTGAATCCGCCTGCAGATTCTTTCAGTACCCCTATAACCCTGAATTTTTTTCCGTTGATTTCCAGGAAGCTGTTTACTGCGACCTTGTTGTTGTCGAATGATTCTTCCGAAATAGTGGAGCCGATTACAGCAACGCGCTGGTCATTGTCAACGAGAAACCTGCCTGACTCGACTTCTACCAGGCTGGTCTTTTCGAATATTCCAGGCTCAATGCCTTCGATAGTTGCAGTTATCGCAGTGCCTTTGAAATCAACAGTCGCCCGTCCCCTTATGAGCCTGTTAAGCTCTTCAAGCTCAGGAATTTTTTTCAGCCGTTCAACATCTTTTTCAAAAAGCTTGCCTGCACTAGGTGCAATATTTGAGCCAAATGCAGCAGCAGCCCCCTGAGATTCTGCAATAGGCGCAACAAAGACAGTGTTTGAGCCAAAATCCTCTAGTTGGTTGGCAATTTCCTCGTTAAAGCCCTGGCCTATGGTAAGCAATGACACAACAGCAGCAATGCCGATGACTATGCCGAGCATCGTAAGCCATGAGCGCATATGGCGCTCACGCAAGCTGTTGACTGAATAGTTTACAATGTCCAGCAATTTCATTGCATCACTGCTTCATTATCTCCCTGTTTTTTCTTTTTTTAAAATACCAGTACAGAATAGCTGCAACAATGGCCAGCACTATGATGATAGTCAGGATACTGTTGCCTGACTGCACTTGCGGCTTTACAGTGACCTCTGTGGAGACCTGCTTCACAACCCACACACCCGACTGATCCTTATATTTGACAGTGAGGTTTAGAGGGTAGAAGCCCGGCTCTATATCCTTCAGTTTTATTTTGTACTGAACCGTACTGAAGTCATCGTTGTCAAGACCCCCTATGTACTGTGAAGTCTGAGCATTCAAAATGTCCATTATCCCACTTTCGTCCAATGCAACTTCGACGTTCTCTATGCGGTATGAGCCGATGTTTGAAACAAGGATTGCAAGGGTATGCTCCCCTGAAACTGTCAATGGCGTGGGCTTTGCATCAACAAAAATGCCAACGTCCGCATCAGAGCTTACCACGATTGGGATGGTCAGTATTTCAGTTTTTTCAACACCACCGTCCATCCATTTCAATTCAAATGAAACATCTAGAATGCCGGGCTCAACATCGGTGAATACAGGCATCGACAGGATACGCTCCTGCCCTGCAGAAAGATTGCCAATGCTTATTTCAGCTGATTCGCGTGCCTTGACATCTGCATCGACCAGTTCTATCCTGAAATCGTGCAACTCCGCACCAGTATTCCGCAGAAGTATCACAAGGATATCGTCCCGCGAAGTGACCAAAGTGGAGTTTTGGATGAGTTCAATATCTGATTGGTCTTTCTTTACAGTTATAGGTACTTCCGTAACTTCAGTAGCATATTCTCCACCTTCTTTCTGGTAAGTCAAAAGCAATGGAATTTTATTGGTGCCGTCATCAGCATTTCGCGAATCTATTTCTATGGAAACGTAGGCAGTACCATTGACTTGGCCTACGAAAACCTGATCTGAATTGATAAAGGAGAACTTCGAGGTACTGTTAAGCTTTATCGTCAGCCTCGAAGCATCGCCACCATCATTAGCTATCTTGAATATAAGAGTGTCTATGCCTTTGATTGTTCGCTTGTCGGTAGATACAGTGAAAATAGGAGGATTGTCAATCGTTACAGGAACAAGAAGTGTCTGCCTGCTTGATGCGTCCCTTTGGTATATAGACAAGGGAGCTGAGATTATGCCGCCTTTTGCATCCGCAGCAACATGTATCGGAATTGTAGCTATGGCTGACGAGCCCCCGGAAATGGTCCCTACACGTACTGGATTGCTTGCAGTAAATTCAATGCCTGCAACACTGGAATAATATATTGCAACATCTTCAACAGGGTCGCCCACAGTAGTTGAGCCTGAAGGCTGAACATTCTCCAGTGTGACCTGTATTACCCCATTCTCGCCAGGACTCAGGGAAGAGGGGACCACCTGATACGAACTTACCGACAAAGGCGCAAATAAAACTGCCAAAAATACCAATATTGCTGCAAACTGCTTCATACAATCACCTTACCAATTTTCCATCTTTTATTTTCAGAACGGTTTTTGCCATTTTTGTTATGCTTAGGTCATGAGTTATGATAATTATGGTTTTTCCCTCTGAATGGAGTTCCTTGAAAAGCTCCAGGACTTCAGCACCAGTCTTTGAATCAAGGTTGCCAGTAGGCTCATCGGCCAGTATTACTTCCGGATCATTAATCAGTGCACGTGCTATTGCAACACGCTGCTTCTGGCCGCCGCTAAGCTGGTTGGGATGGTGCTGCAATCGATCAGCCATGCCCATGCGCCTTAGTATTGATGCGGCACGCGAATTGGCTTCTTCTTCGTTAGCATCGTAAATAAGTGCAGGAAGAGCCACGTTTTGCAGGACAGTGAGGCTCGGAATTAAGTGAAATGTCTGGAAAACAAAACCTATTTTCTTTCCGCGCAAATAGGCAATTGATGCCTCACTCAGGGTGCTGGGATTAACGCCATCCAGATAAAGAGTACCATCTGAAGGAAGATCAAGCAGCCCCAGAATGTGCAGCATCGTGCTCTTGCCGCTGCCGCTTGGGCCTATGATGGTCACGAAATCATTTTTCGATATGGACAGGCTTACGCCATTAAGTGCATAAAGTGTCTCAGCCTCAGTTTTGTAGATTTTTGAAACGTTATCAAGCGTGATGAGTGCGTCCTTTTTCATTTGACCATCTCCCTCACGAACTCGCCGAAAAGGCCGCTGAACATGCGCCTGCCATCCAGAAGCAGCTTCCTGCCCTTAGGCGCAGGGGAATAGAGTTTCCTCACACGCTTGCCACGCGTTTCGGTTTTCTGCGATAAAAGCCCCTGCTTCAGCATCTGGTTCAGCAACGGATATAGCATGCTCGCACGCGCTGATTTGAATCCGGATTCCTTTAATGTCTGGAGCAGCGCGTAGCCATGGGTTTTCTTCTTGCGTATTATGAGCCACATGAGAAAAAGGTAAATCCTGTTAAGGTGCTCGGGAGAAAGTTTTTTGATTTTAGACATGATAATTACCTTATGGTATGTATCTAGTTTTAGATATATCTAACAGCGGATATATTTATAAAGTTTAGGACCAAAATTTGCATATTTGACCGTAAATTTTTAAACCCTCTTTTTACTAATACTGACACGAATAATATGAGATGAGCGTGGAAAACATCAAGAGTAGGGGCAATAACCATAACGCATTGGCCGAAGTATGACCCTTTAGAGATATTGGATGCACTGGACGCCCCATAGCTACACAGGCCTATGATCAAAATTGGGGAGTGGACAGAGGCTAGTGGAAAATTGCATTGCTACGACCCGTTCATGCACACCCGCCTGACCGTAGAGCTGAATCAGGCATATATTGGCGAGTGCCAGAAATGCCAGAAAAAGGATAAAGCCAGGTAAGGGAGTTGAACCCCTCTATGCCGCTTTCCAATTATCATAGGGAATGATCCCTCATAAAAGCGAACCCGCCTTTCACACGCCGTTTTCTTTGGGGGTGAAAGCCTCAGCACCTTTCTTTGCAAAGAAAGGGGCTATGGCCTGCAGGCGGCCACATAGCCGATCTGTCAACCTGGCAGAAGCTTTTTGGTAAAACGCTTCACCAAAAACTTTGTTAAACTACATAAGTAACTAGGAAAATAGTTTTTAAAATGTCCTAATGAAAGACATTACGGGCTCGTAGCTCAGTTGAAGCTTTTCTAAACGCTTCAGAGTAACTTGGTAGAGCACTGGACTCTTAAAAACTTTTTAGGAAAAAGTTTTATCAAAAATGTGTAACCTAGAGTTTGCTGGAATCCAGGTGTCGCGCGTTCAAGAACCCTTTTTAGCAAAAAGGTTTCATCCAAA
>CAZBWC010000083.1:0-5469 GCA_964495395.1 Microcaldota archaeon | reverse complement strand
TGGCGGGGGTTGCTGCATTGCACTTGCCAAAGATGCCGAAAATGCAAAAGCAATAGCTGCTGCTATTAAGAAAAAAGGCTTTGAGGCATTTGTGACAAAAGTAGGTTAAAAAAGCCTTCCTGCCATTTACTGTTTATGAAACAATTAGCCAGGCCCAAGCATACTAAAGTCCCGGAAGCCCCAACTTCTGAAAGGATGTTTGGTGTGGTCCAGATTCAGGTTGGTTTTCTTCAACTGGCTCAGCGCGGCGTTCTTACTATGGATCAATCCTCAATGGTGGTCCGTGAACTATATAGTCGCGGAGCACAGATTGCAAACAGGCCTCTTGATGATAGCTTTAGCATTAATGAAACAGGTATAAAAGCGGTTCTTGTGGAGGTTTTGGGTGAGGCTTCAGGAACTGCTGCACATGGCGCTTTCGTGTCGGCACATCCTTTGTTAGAAGGTCCGCGTTCCTGAGCAAAAACCCTTTAAATGTTTTTCTGCAACTTTAAATTAAATTCAGTTAGATTGGGGGTTATAAAATGACTAAACGATTAGCTTCAAAGCCGGATACTGCTATGCGACGCAGGGCACACATGCCTGCTACTGTATCCAAATTGACTGTTTTTGGAGCGCTTTCCCAAGAGCTTCAACGACGTCGTTTAAGAACGAATCATGTGCATCGTGTAACCTCTCAAATACATACTACATATGGCGCTAGCGATACAATCCGCGTGCCTACTAAAGAGCTTAAGGCTCTGTTAGTTCGTGTCATGGGCTCTGCAAAAGGCCGGAAAGCGCTGGACGCTGTTCTAGAACATTCTGCTAGCATTCCTCTTAGGAACAGAGAGACCCTTCCAGAAGCGCTGTACCGATAATTTGCAACCCATGGCGGGTTATAACAGGTCAGCGTATTTTTTCCCTTTTTTCTCGGCATTTTTTGCGCTGCTTAATTTTGCCAGAATAAGCTCCATTGATTTTTTTGCCTCTTCGCTTTTTGTTTCTCCTTGTATTACTTCTATGAATGCTTCAGGCTTTTTTTTCTTGTCTTTTTCCATATTATCTGCTCTTTGTTACGCCTGCCCTAGGGCACATATCGTGTATCCTGCAAATGCTGCACCACGGACTTATGGGAGTGCATATTGTCTGTCCATAGGCAACTAAAACCTTATTAAACTGCTTTATATGCCGTGCTGGAACAACGTTCTGCAATGCCTGCTCGGTTTTTTCAGGCGTTTTTGTCCTGACCAGACTCAGTCTGTTGCTTATCCTATGGACGTGGGTATCTACTCCTATAGTGGCCTGGCCAAATGCTATGTTAAGCACTATGTTGGCAGTTTTTCTACCTACGCCCGGCAGTTTCACGAGCTCCTCAAGCGTTTCTGGTACTTTGCCGTGAAAATCGTCAAGCAACATTCTGCAAAGGCCATGTAGGTTCTTTGCCTTTACCCTGTAAAATCCTATGCCGTAAAGCATTTTTTCCAGCTTTTTTCGGGGTATCCTGAGCATGCTTTTCGGGTTGTTGGCAATTTTGAAAAGTCCGCCTGCTATCGGCAGCAGCGTAGCGTCCTTTGTGCGTGCAGAAAGCATTGTGAAAATCAGGGTTCTAAATGGTGTGTTCTTTGCCTTTTCCACTTCAAAAACAGCTGCACCTATCTTTTTTGCTTCGCTCTCCATTATTGTAAGTGCCTCTCCAATCTGGCCTTTATCCATAATGCCTTGAGCCACTCAACGCTTTTATTTATTTCTCTGAATAATCAGCTTGAGGTGTTTATCAATGAGCATATTCAATGAACAGGTGGCAAAAAACATCAATTCATTTACGTCCGAGCCAAATATGAAAGATTACGAATTACTCTATAAAAACTTCGACTGGCAGAAAGTGCATTCGGAGCTGTCGTGGTTTGAAGGTGGCAAGCTCAACGCTGCCTATAATGCGGTAGACCGCCATGCACTGGGGCCTAACAAGAACAAGGTCGCGCTTATTTATGAATCAACAGATGGCAAAATAGAGAAGTACACTTATCTTGACCTGAAAAACCTGTCAAATAAGTTTGCAAATGTATTGAAGAAGCTCGGCATAGCAAAAGGCGACAGGGTTTTCCTGTTTTTGCCAAGAATTCCTGCTGTTTACGCTTCTTTTTTAGGCATTCTTAAGACTGGTGCAATCGCAAGCACCTTGTTCTCGGCATTTGGCGAAGAGGCCCTGCTTGACCGCCTTTCAGGCAGCAAGGCAAAAGCCATCATCACTACCCCTGAGCTTAAGCCGCGGTTGGAAAAAATCGTCGACAAGCTCCCTGACCTCACTTATATGATAATGGTTGGCGGGAACATATCTGCAGAGGAAGATGGTTCGATGCCACTGCTTGTTGACTATAACGCTGAAATGAAACTCGCATCGAAAAATTTCGAAATCGAAAAAACGGCTCCTGAAGATTATGCATTTTTGCTTTATACATCGGGTAGCACAGGCAAGTCAAAAGGCGTTGTGCATTCCCATATTGCAATATTGCAGCAACACTATACCCACAAGATGATACACGATATTCATCCTGAGGATGTCTATTGGTGCACTGCAGACCATGGCTGGGTTACTGGAATTTCATATGGCATTTTGGGGCCTTTATCCAATGGCGCAACAATTGTGCAGCATGAGGGCAGGTTCGATCCTGAAACATGGTATTCAATACTTGAACGGCACGAAGTAAACATCTGGTACACTGCACCTACTGCGATACGCATGCTCATGAAAGCAGGAACCGAGCTTGCGGGCAAATATGATTTTTCCCGGCTCCGTCACATCTACAGCGTTGGCGAGCCCCTCAATCCTGAAGGCATAAAATGGGGTATGAAAGCATTCAGCCTTCCGTTCCATGATACCTGGTGGCAGACTGAAACTGGCAGTATGATGATTTCCAATTATCCCTCGTTGCCTATCAAGCTTGGCTCAATGGGCAAGCCATTTCCGGGTATAACTGCTGCGATAATCGATGATTCTGGCAGGGAACTGCCTGCGAATACTGAAGGGCATCTTGCAATAAAGCAGGGCTGGCCAAGCATGCTAAGGACATTGTGGGGCGATGAAGAGCGCTATAAAAAACTGTTCAGCAACGGCTGGTACATAACCGGCGACCGAGCACGAAAAGACGAAGACGGCTATTACTGGTACATAGGCCGCGCTGATGATGTCATTAAGACTTCAGGCGAGCGTGTAGGGCCGTTTGAGGTTGAGAGCGTGCTTGTGGAACATCCTGCCATTGCCGAGGCTGGAGTCATAGGCAAGCCTGATGAACTCAGAGGCGAAATAATAAAGGCGTTTATCACTTTGCGCTCAGGACACGTGCCTAATCCAGAGCTGGAAGAAGACATAAAGAAGTTTGTCAAGCAGCATCTGGCGGCGCATGCATATCCGCGAGAAATTGCATTTGTGGATAAGCTGCCTAAAACCCGAAGTGGCAAAATAATGCGCAGGCTGCTCAAGGCACGAGAGCTTGGTTTGCCTGAAGGGGACACTTCGACGCTGGAAGATTAACGGCCACCAGAGGGGCCATTACATTCTCTGGACTGCCAGCAGCTAAGGCCTATGTTTTTATTTATTCTTCAGCTATCTCTATCATGCAAAAATCCACAGCAATTGCCAATTCGAATATTGCTATTATCAAGTATTGGGGCAAGCGTGATGAACAGCTCATGCTGCCTACTAATAGCAGCATATCGTTTACTATGGATGAGCAATTATCAACTGTAACAACAGTCGAATTTGACAACTCGCTTAAGCAGGATGAGCTGGTTCTTGATGATGCGCCTTCAAAGGAAAAAGAGCTTTTACGTGTAAGCGGCTTTCTGGATTTGGTCAGGGCCAAGGCAGGCGTAGCTGCCCGGGCAAGAGTTGTTTCCAAGAATTCCTTTCCCAAGGCTGCAGGCCTTGCATCATCCGCATCCGCATTCGCTGCTCTTTCATTGGCAGCCTCAAAAGCAGCAGGGCTGAGTCTTGCGCCCGATGAACTTTCCGTGCTTGCAAGAATGGGCAGCGGTTCGGCATGCCGCTCAATCTACGGTGGCGCTGTCGAATGGCAAAAAGGCATAAAGGCAGATGGCTCTGATTCCTTTGCAGTCGAGCTTTCACCTCCTGAAAAATGGAAAGAGTTGCGCAATGCGATAGTTATTCTTGATAGTAAGGAAAAAAAAAACCAGTCCCAGGAAAGGAATGCAGCTCACAGTAAAAACTTCGAAACTATACAAAAAAAGAATGCTCGAAGTTCCTAATCGGCTGGAACTAGTCCGCAACGCCATAGCCCAAGGTAATTTTTCTGAAATGGCTGCTACCATCATGGAAGATAGTGATGACATGCATGCATGCATGGCCGATACTATTCCACCCATAGTCTACCTAAACAGCATCTCCAGGCAAATAATGAAAAGCATAAGGGAAATGAATGCCTCCGAGCCTGTTGCCGCATATACTTTTGATGCCGGGCCAAATGCGAATATTTACACATCCTCAAAGCATGTCGGTGAAATAAAATCAATGCTCAGGGGGATTTCCGGAATTGACAAGGTTCTGGAATGTCGGATAGGTCGGGGCGCATTGCCCTCTTCCAGGCATTTATTCTGAGCTGGGATTATGGCACTTCACAAAGAACTTTCTGAAATAAAAAAGCGCAATGCGCGCGTGGAAGCAGATAAAGCATGGGAACTTAGCCACACCCGCCGTTTTCTCATAACGCTTTTTATCTATCTTGTTTCATTAGCCATTTTTCTTCTAATCAATGCGCCTAATCCATTTGTGAATGCAGCTATACCTGCTTTAGCATATGGGATCTCCACTACCACACTTTCGTTTTTTAAGTCTCTCTGGCTAACGTCAATGTACAAGAGATGACCTCATGGCAATTATACGAACTTCTGCGCCTGGCAAAATCCTCCTGCTGGGAGGCTATTCAGTCTTGGAGCGGCCTAATGTAGCATATGTTCTAGCTGTTGATGCATATGTTCACGCAACACTGAGGCTCAGACAGGATAGGGAAGTTATTATTTCCATGCCTCAATTCAAGAGACGGATAGATGCCACAACAGACTCTATACACTCTATTCAGTTTGCTGATGCAAAGTTTGTCCTTTCAGCAGTTAGCACTACCCTAAAATATCTTGATTTCAGAAAAATTTCGTATTCCGGATTTGAGCTAACTACCAGAAGTGATGCTGCATTTTCAGTAAATAGGGGTAAAAGCGGTCTTGGCTCAAGTGCTGCCGTTACTGTTGCAGTTGTAAAGGCCCTGCTTAAGGCATTCTCCCCAAAAGAGGCTGTTGATGCGGTGCATAAAATTGCACAGTTTGCCCATGTTACAGCCCAGAAAAAAGCGGGAAGCGGTTTTGATGTTGCTGCTGCCTGTTTCGGCTCAATAAGATACGTGCGTTACAGCCAGGAGCTGCTTGAGCTTGGAAAACCTGAAAAGTTTTTTGCAACTATCCTTGATCACCAGGCAA
>CAZBWC010000082.1:1005-5540 GCA_964495395.1 Microcaldota archaeon | reverse complement strand
AAGGAGTACGCCCATCAAAAGCAGAGGTGCTTGTAGCCATAACGTCTTGCGATGCAACCGACGCAGAAGCCCGTGCAGCATTAACTGCTATTGCAAGGGACTCTATAGATAACGATGTCAAAGCTGCCGCTCAAAAAGCCCTGAAAGCCTAACGCCACACTATATAAACATTTCCATTCATTAGAAATGTCTCTATTTCATTTGGCAACCCTCCAGACATTCTGAGGGCAATGCGTTGAATGGAAAAAATAACAATATTATAAGGTAGAATACAATGCCGGACATTAGAAAACCTAGACGAGGTTCCATGGCTGTAAGGCCCAGGAAGCGTGCACAAAGCCAGGTTACGGGAGTCTTCTGGAAAAATTCTTCAGACAAGCGCGTACTTGGATTTGCAGGTTACAAGGCAGGCATGATGCATATAGCCCACACCGACGATACCGAATCGCCTACAAAAGGCCAGGAAGTGGTGAGCGCTGCAACAGTCCTCGAAGTTCCTCCGATGGTCGTGTACGGTGTAAGGTGCTATGGCCAGAGTTCCAACAGCGTCGGTGACATACTTACTTCTGATAAAAAACTTCTCGAAGAAATCAACATAAAAAAATCCGAATCAAAACCGCCGCAGGAAAACGATGTTTCTGATGTCCGCCTTCTTGCTTATGCACAGCCGCACAAAACTTCTATTGGAAAGAAGCACGCTGAAAGAATGGAAATAGGCATCGGCGGCAAGGATGTAAACGAAAAACTGGAATATGCAAAATCGCTCGTAGGAAAAGAGCTCAAGGCCAGCGAGGTTTTCAAGCCAGGTGAATTCATTGACGTTATCGCGGTCACAAAAGGCAAGGGCTGGCAAGGTGCAATAAAACGTTTCGGTGTTGCAAAGCAGAGGCGAAAGGCAACCAACAAAGTGCGCCACGTAGGTACACTTGGCCAATGGCACCCTGCTTATGTATTATATACTATTCCACAGGCTGGTCAAACGGGTTATCATCAGCGCACTGAGCTCAACAAGCAGATCATGCGCGTTGGCAGTGACATTGACGGCATAAACCCGAATAGCGGTTTCCTTCATTATGGCTTTGTAAAAAGCGATTACCTCGTACTCAAAGGCTCAATTCCGGGGCCGTGCAAGCGCCTTATAAGGCTGAGGCTCTCGATAAGAGCCGGGAACCAGACTAAGGAGCCGAAGGTTTCTTATCTATCTACTAAGGGGTCATGATCATGAACGTAAATGTTTATTCATTAGATGGAAAAGCAAGCGGCAAGGTCGAGCTGCCGAAAGAATTCGGGGGCTTTGTACGCGCTGATCTGATAAAACGCGCAGTGCTCAGCGAGGAAAGCAAGCTTTACCAGCCAAAAGGCAATTATAAATTCGCAGGCATGGAAACCAGTGCCCGTTACAGGGGTCGAAAGGAAGATTTCGGTGCAATAAAGAACATGGGCATTACACACCAGCCAAGAGAAGTCCTGCCGGAAGGCAGATTCGGTAAGGTCAAGAGGATTCCGACTGCGGTAAAGGGAAGGCGAGCTCACGGTCCGAAGCCTGAGAAAAAGATTATCGAAAATATTAATCCAAAAGAATATGCACGGGCATTGGCAAGTGCTTTGGCAGCTACAGCCAATATGGGCATGGTTGCAAAGAGGCACCCTGTTGAAATAAAGCAAACAGTGCCATTGGTTCTTGATGATTCAGTGGAGCAGATAGCCAAGACAAAGGAAGTTCTCAAGCTTATCGAATCACTCCAGCTGTCAGGCATAGTTGAAAAGGGCCGCTCAAACGGCAGCAGAGGAATGCTCATAGTTGTCAGCGACTCAGGTAAGCTCAAGGCTGCAAGAAACATTGCCGGTGTCGATGTACAGTCTGTTTCAGACTTGCAGGTACGCCATCTTGCGCCCGGAACTCACCCAGGCAGGCTTGTCCTGTTCAGCAAGAAGGCATTGCTGGGCCTGGCACAGAAATTCGAAGGAAGAGAGAGCAAAAAGAAATCCAAGGTGAACCAATGATACTCATAGCACCAATAAAAACTGAAAAAGCAGTAGGCAAGGTCGAGTTCGACAATACTCTCACATTCGAAGTTGCTTTAGATGCTGATAAAAGCGGCATAAAGAAGGAAGTCGAAAAGCTTTTTGCGGTAAAAGTCGCAAGCGTGACTACGTTCATAACTCCTAGGGGCAAGAAGCGCGCACTTGTAAAGCTTGCAAAGGAGTCAAAGGCAGAGGATATTGTTACTAAGTTAAAGATGGTTGCATAGGTGTCATGGCATGGGTAAACGAATTACACAACAAAGGCGTGGAAGCGGCTCTCCGAGTTATCGCAGCCCGAGCCACAGGTATAAAGTCAATCTCGCTTACAGGTCTTACGACGACATTGAAAAAACCGGTGTGCTCAAGGGCCAAGTAATCAAACTCATAGACGACCCTGTGAGAGATGCCCTCCTCATGAGAGTAAGGTACGAGAATGACGAGACTGCATATCTGCTTGCACCTGAAGGCATAGCAATAGGTGATTATATTTACACTGGAGCGCAGGCAAAGCTTACTTTAGGAAGTTCTGTTCCTCTCTATCGCATTCCGGATAGCGCTTACATATTCAACATCGAAAGGACTCCCGGAGACGGGGGCAGATTTGTCAAAGCTGCAGGCTCTTATGCTAACATAGTATCGAAGAAAGAGAGTGTTGTTTTCATCAAGCTGCCTAGCAAACAGGTAGTCAAACTGTCAAACGAATGCCGCGCCCAGATTGGGATAATCTGTGGAGGCGGAAGGCTTGAAAAGCCAATGCTCAAGGCTGGAAATTCATTTTATAAATATAATGCGCGCAATAGGCTATGGCCTGTTGTGAGAGGTGTCCACATGGCTGTTTACAACCATCCTCACGGAGGCAAGCAGCATCACGTTGGAAAGCCGACCACAGTAGCCCGTTCAGCACCGCCTGGTTCAAAGGTAGGTCACCTGGCTGCGAAGTCAACTGGAAGGCGAAAAGCCAAGCGTGCTGATGAATCACAGGAGGTCAAATAATTATGAAAAAGGAGATGTTCAAGGGTATTGAAGAGGAGTCACTCAAGAAGATGAGCATGGATGATTTCATGAAGCTCACCAGCTCGCGCAACCGCAGGACTCTTGTGCGCGTGAAGCAAAACCCTAAACTAAAGCATCTCATTGAAAAAGTCAGGCAGATCAAGGCAGTGAATCCTAAAAAGGTAATCAAGACGCACGTCCGCGATGCGGTCATACTGCCCGAATGGATTGGCCTGAAATTTGGCGTTCACAATGGAAAAGACTTCAAGCCTGTCGATATAACCTACGACAAGGTCGGAAAAAGGCTCGGCGATTTTTCGCACACAGTGTCGCGTGTCCTTCATTCAGGTCCTGGTGTGGGTGCTACAAGGGGAAGCAAATTCGTTCCGTTAAAGTGATGATATATGGGTTACTCATACATTTTACCTGAAGATAAAAAGGAATCAGAGCTTTACGCCTCTGCACGCAGCGAAGGCGTTAATGCCTCGTACAAGGACCTTGTTCAGGTTTGTGGTTGTATACGCGGAAGGCCTGTAAAATGGGCGCTCATGTTCCTTGAAAAGGCTTCAAAAGCAGAAGTGCCTGTCTTCTTCAGGACTCACAATAAGCGGCTCGGTCATCGCTCAGAATTGGGCGGTAGAAAAGGCAGATACCCTCAAAAAGCCGCAGGCATGGTGCTCAAGGCTCTTAAGAGTGCTAAAAGCAATGGCACCGTAAAAGGGCTTTCAGAGGACATGGTTGTTGTACATGCAGCAGCCAACAAGAAGGTTACTTATCCCCGTATGTCTTCAAAGGGCAAGCGCATGCGGGCTGATTACGAGCTTGCACGGATTGAAATAATCGTCAAGTCAAAGGAAATGGACGTTTCAAAGAAAGTCGAGGTTAAGAAGCCTAAGGTTACTGAACAGCAAACTGCAGTGGCTGGCGCAAAACTCGTTTCAGCAGAAAAATCTGAGAAACCTGCAAAATCTATGCCAGCAGCAGCCGAGGCAAAACCTGTGAAAGAGGTTCCTAAGGCAGAGGGCAAGAAGGAAGCAAAAAAGGGGGAAAACTAGATGCTATACACCGACAAATTCATACAGGAGCATTACAACAAATACCAGCTCATGAAATATCTTGAGGGCCGACTTGAGCGTGCAGGTCTGGCATCAGTTGATATACAAAGAACTCCGGTAATCACAAGAATAACGCTCGAAGTGCTCAACCCTGCAAGAATAATCGGCAGAAGGGGCAAGCTCATAAATGATCTCACTACCGAGATCAAGAAGAAATTCGGCATCGACAACCCTCAAATAAGCGTGCTTGAAATCAAGGATCCGTTCCTTGAGCCAAAAATCGTCGCAAGGCGTGCTGCAAAAAACATCGAAATGGGCAAGAAAGTTCGTGCAGTTTTGCACCAGCTCATGAGGGAAATTTTCAGCCACGGTGCAATTGGTGCAGAAATAGTTGCTTCCGGAAAAATCGGCGCAAAGGGTGCACGTGCAAAGAAGCTTAGGATGTCTGCAGGCTTTATCCCG
>CAZBWC010000082.1:0-995 GCA_964495395.1 Microcaldota archaeon | reverse complement strand
TATCCCGAAATCAGGTGAGCCGGCAAGGCTTGTCAAAGTGGCACACCTTAGTGCAAATACTCGCTCAGGCGTTATAGGTGTTCTCGTTCGCATTGTTCCTCCAGGTACGGTTTTTCCGGATCAGGTTAATCCTCACGCTAAAAAAGAATCAGTAGAAAGCGCTGTTCAGCCTGAAAAGCCAAAACAGCCAGAAGCACAGGAAAAAGCTGCTGAAGCTGTTCCTGAGCCTAAGAAAGATGTTACTCACGAAGAAGTTAAGCCAGCACCTGCTGATCCAAAGCAAAAAGCTGCAAAGCCTGCAGGTTCAAAATCTGGCAAGAAATCTGCTGGTGCAAAAAAGGATGACGCTGCAACAAGCACACCGTCTGCACCTGATGCTGCAACTGCAAGTAAGCCTAAAGGGGAATAAATATGGTACTCAAAATGCCTGACATAAGGAAACTAAACATGGAAGATGCCCAGAAAAAGCTCGGCGAGCTTGAAGTAGCGATGCTCGAGTTGGCAGGAGAAGGCAAGATGGAAAAAAGAAAGCCTGTCAAAAAGGCAATTGCCAGGCTAAAGACTTACATCAGCGAGTTATCAGCCAAAAAACACAATGCTTAAAAATATCATGCTCAGACTAAGTATCGAGGTGTGCCCTAATAATGCAAGATGTTTGTAAAACATGCGGATTGATAACGGATTTGTGCGTCTGTGCTGTTCTGGATAAGGAAAAGGCCACCCGTATAAAAGTTTATACCACTAAAAAGAAATTCAAAAAACTTGTTACTGTAGTGGAAGGCATAGAAAAAAATCGCCTTGATGACACTGCCAGCGACCTGAAGCATAAGTTTGCCTGTGGCGGCACTGCAAAAGACGGCGTGATAATCCTTCAGGGTAATCACAAAAAGCGCATTAGCGAGGTACTTCAAAAGCTCGGGTTCCCGAAGGAAAATATAGAAGTCTCCTAAAGGCCAACCAGAGGGGAGCATCCAGCGACTTTCAGTCGCTGCCTC
>CAZBWC010000081.1:1817-5548 GCA_964495395.1 Microcaldota archaeon | reverse complement strand
GCCGCGCAAGGCGCATGGGTTCGTTGCGCATTATATTCATGAATACACTTTGCGCCATGTCATCAAGGTTATGCCCTACAGCAAGCTTATTTGCACCTGCTTCGCGTGCAGCCTGATTCAAAAAACGGCGGCGCATTACACCGCAAAAGCTGCAGGGTATGTTCTTTTTCTGCTTGCCCATGATTTCATCAAGGCTCATACTAGATTCTTTTTTGAAAGATATAACTTTGGGCGCTATGCCCAGCTGCTTCACGGTTTTTTCAGCTTCTTTCAGAGTGTTTTCCCGGTAACCTGCAATGCCCTCATCAATAGTTATTGCCACAAGCTCAAATGGTAAATCTTTTTGCAACGAATACAGCAAGTGCAAAAGCACAGTGCTGTCCTTGCCACCGGACAGGCCAACAGCTACGCGGTCGCCCTTTTGAAGCATGCTGAATTCCCGCACTGTTGCACGGAAGCGCTTTTCAAAAAACTTCAGGAAATGCATTTTGCACAGATGCACTTTAGCGTAGGGTAGGTAAATTACTGCATGGGATTTGCACTGCGAACAATTCATGAGATTAAATTGCAACGAGACATTTAAAATCTAGAGATTCCACCGGTTTGCAACCGGTGCCCCCCTACGAAACATTGGTTCTAAGGCGGAATATCTATCTGTCAAAAACAGGCACGCCCAGGTCTTTGGCCTCTGGTTTTTGGCATCTAGAAAGGCAATAGAGTGTCTATTTATAATTATTTGTGTACATAATAATTTAATGCAAAAAACAAGACGGTTAGCCAGAATAGCATCTCAGAACAAAGGCGCATTCCCTAAAAGAGCACTGTTAGCAGGATTGATGGGAGCTGCTCTGGCAAGCGGGTCGTGCACAGGCTTGAACGCGGTTATGGTCGACCTTCAGGAAAATCCCAAATGCGATGGCTATATGTATGCCATGGAAAAAGGGACCAGAATAGTGATTGACTATGACTTTATTTTGGAAGCAAAAGACATAACCAGAACTGGCGATAGGAATGAAGATGTCGAAGTAACGTTTGCACTTATTAGAAGATCAGATAACAAAGAGATAAGAGAATTAACCAAAAGATACGGAGAGAGTTTCAATATAGACGTAGGGGGAAGAATTGTTGATATCAGCATTTGTATGGCTACAGTAAAAGATGTAGAACCTTGGAGGGGAATATGGATAGTAAGTAGCCAGCCGATAGAATACGAAAGCGAGCCGATTTATGGCTAACCTCCAAAAACAACCTTTATTATTTCCACTTTGTCTTTGGCGCTAAGCTCTGTTGTTTCCGGAGCAAGCTTGCCGTTTATCTTGATTACGACTTCTTCGCGCATTATGCCCAGTTTTTGCAGCAATTGCATTGCCGTACCTGAAAATTTCATCTGTTTTGGCTTGCCCTGCACGATTATTTTCATAGTAAAATAAGTAGAGCGGAAGAAATTAAAATAGAGAAAAAAGGGAAATGAGACAACGCTAAGGGCGGAAAGAGTTATCAGGGCAGGCTAAGGCAAGAGGTTACCAAAAAATTTCAGAACATATCAACTTCAGCCATGTTTTTGATGATGTATTTGGCTGAAGAGGCAACCTCGGAATTATCAGGCATATAAGCGTAGCTCACATTGGCAAAGCGCAAGAGACAGGAATCGTTGCTTCCGTTGCCTATGGCAAACGTCCGCTCTAAGGGAACTTCGCGGATCTTGCAGAAGCGCATGGCAGCAGTAAGCTTGCAAATGGCATGGTGGACGCACGATGGGCCGGCAGGAAAAAAAAGCGGGTTTATTTCCACATCGCCGGTACATACGTCATTTGCATACCCAAGATGGTTGGCTATTATGGCGTCAGCACCTATTCGGTTAGCCACGGAACGGACTACAGTATCATATCCGTCGCTCATAAGAATAGTGAAATAGTTATTTTTACGGAGGTTGCCTATAAGCAGCTTAACGTTCTTGCTAAGCTTCATTCTTTCGGAAAAGGAGAGTATTTCATCCCTTGTGTATCCCTGCATAAAAGATGCAATTGCACGTGTTTTGGCATAGCTCTCCGAAAAAGACGAGGAAACTTTCTTAAGCGGCCCTTCAAACAGTTTTTCTTTTGCAAAAGAAAATATAAAGCGATCCCGGAGTATTGTGCCGTCAACATCCAGAAAGGCCGCTTTTTGGATGGGAAA
Organism: Microcaldota archaeon; assembly: GCA_964495395.1. Classification (GTDB taxonomy): domain Archaea; phylum Micrarchaeota; class Micrarchaeia; order Anstonellales; family Bilamarchaeaceae; genus DATDYG01. The sequence continues at coordinate 3,373 of CAZBWC010000081.1, read as the reverse complement.
TGCGACCTCAGCACCGCGAATCAGCATACGTTCTATGAGCGATACTTCTGCCAATATCCCCTCCTGAAGGGTAAGGTTGGTTATGCGTACGCGCTTGAGTATAGATGCAGCGACTTCCGAGGACATGCCTACAAGCTTTCTCCAGGGCTTCATCTTGTGGGACAGGTACCCTATATCCACTTCCATTATGCGGGCACCTAGGTTAACCATGTCTATAAGTATTCCGATATCGACGCCGTAATCGTTCTCAAACTGGGCCTTTCGGAAGAAATGTGCACGCCCGGCTATTATGCCACTTAGCGGCTGGCTAAAGGAAACCAGGGAAGGAAAAAGAAGGTTGAGCAGCGGCTTGGCAACGAGCTCAGTAACCCGCCCGCTTTTGCGCCCATAGCGGGATTTGACAAAATCGCACTTTCCTGAAAGTATGGGATCGGTAATGCGATTGACCATGTCGCTGCTGAAATTTTTTATATCTGCGTCTACATACACCAGGATATCCCCGCGTGCTGCTTCCAGGCCATCTTCCATGGACTTGCCCTTGCCACGAATGTGGCTGGTAATGACCCTGGCACCAGCTGCGCTGGCAAAAGCAGATGTCCGATCAGTTGATCGGTCGTCCACAACTATAACCTCACGGACTGCCTTGGCGCGAAGGCATTCTGATACAACCGAAGCAATGGTACGCTCCTCATTCAGTGCAGGTATAATAACACTTATTTTTGCGGGCATAGAAACTACTCGTACGCAATGCATAAATAATTTTGGCTGGATCAACAAAATAAAAGAATATAAAAAAACAGGAAAATAAAAACTTAGGAAAAAGAAAAAGGAAAAATAAAAAAAGAAAATGGCTCAGTACAGCTGCTTATCCTTTATCGCCTGGTCAATCCTGCTCAGGGCAAGCACATACGCGGCAGTCCTCATGTCAACGCTCTTTTCCTTGTGTATGCCGAAAGTTTTGTTGAACTCCCTGACCATTTTGACTTCGAGCTTCTTATCAACTTCCTCTTCAGTCCAGTAATAGCCTTGGTTGTTCTGTACCCATTCAAAGTAGGATACACAGACACCACCTGAGTTTGCAAGCACGTCAGGTATAAGGAACTGGCCGTTCTTGTGCAGAACATCATCAGCTTCAGGAGTAACCGGACCATTTGCAAGCTCTACGAGCATTTTAGCCTTGACTTTTGAAACGTTCTTGTCAGTCACGGCATTTTCCAATGCAGCCAGAACAAGTATGTCCACATCAAGCTCAAGCAACTGCTCATTGGTTATTTTCTGGCATCCTGGGTAGGCATCAACACGACCATGTTTTGCTTTTATATCTTCGAGTTTAGTATAATCAAAACCAGAATCAAGTTGTGCACCACCCTTGGAATCTGAAACTGCAACAATATGGAAACCATCCTTTGCCAGCAGCCTTGCCATGTGTGCACCGGCATTTCCAAACCCTTGTATTGCAACTTTCTTGCCTGTATGCACGTGCTTTACTGCCTCTTTGGTTGCGAAATATCCGCCCAATGCAGTAGCATGGTCACGCCCCAACGAGCCCCCGACAG
>CAZBWC010000081.1:0-1807 GCA_964495395.1 Microcaldota archaeon | reverse complement strand
GAGTATTCGTCCATCATCCACGCCATAATCTGGCCAGTAGTATATACATCAGGTGCAGGTATATCACGCTGTGGGCCAACTATCCGGCAGGCACCGCGCATCCAACCGCGTGATAAGCGCTCGAGCTCAGCCTTTGAAAGTTTGTGAGGGTCAACAATAATTCCGCCCTTGCCACCGCCATATGGAATATCGATGACTGCGCATTTTATAGTCATCCAGAATGCGAGTGCCTTGACTTCATCCAGGCTTACATTAGGATGGTATCTGATGCCGCCTTTTGTAGGCCCGCGGGCATCGTTGTACCTTACACGGAAACCCTGGAATACCTGCAATTTTCCGTTATCCATCCGCACAGGAATCGAAAAGGACAATGCCTCTTTAGGCTGCTTCAATAGCTCATCTGTTTCCTGCACCAGTTTCACATGCTTCTTTGCCTTATCCAGTTGTTTCTCTGCGTTTTCAAAAACCATATTTACCAACTCCACAAAAAGAATTTATGCACATGTGTAAACGAAGGCTTAAAAATATTCTTTTAGGCAGTACGTTGGGAAGCGTAAAACAGAACCACTAACCCTGAAGATAATATTTTTCCAGCACTTTCTTTTCAATCCGCCTCAGGCGCTCAAGGACGATGGATTTTTTCAGGCCAAGCTCATCGCCCAGGTCAGCAGCATATGCCTTGCGAGGAATCTCGTAATAGCCCAACTTCATTGCAAGCCTCAGTAGCTCCTGCTCCTTTTGAGTCAGGGTAAAATGCTCGAACGGCATGATCGATATTATCTTGACATCCTTAACTTCCTTCATGAGATTTATGGAGTCGGTTATCGCACGTTTGCTAAAACCGAATATTCGCTCAGTCTCAACACCGCACCTAATCGGTATCCGGTTGTCAACAAGGCAATTGTTGCCAACAAGTTTTGCATAGAAAGAACTATCCTTTTTAACACGGATAAAAAAGCAGTCGCGGCCCTTCTTCCTGCACTCGATAACCTGGGGCTGTTTTCTTATAGAATCGTATGCTTTCTTTTTTTCCTGCTCACACCCTTGCATCCGAACCATGGCAAATGCAGAGTGTTGGTCACAGCCGACACCGAATGCATCGAGCACCATATCAGGCGTTTTTTCAGTAGGATTGCTCCAGCAATCGTGGTGGCAGGCTATTTCAGCCGAATACGGATAATGCATGTCGTATATGATGGTGACTGCTGCTTATAAATCTTTCCGGCAATGCGGAATATTCCACATAAAAGTAAAGAACCTGAAGCGTGGAAGCGTATCATGGCGCAGGTAAGGGAATATTGGATAGGGCATGTGGATCAAAAATCCAGGTCTACAGACATTATTCTTAATATCGGAAAGAGGATTTTTGGAGAGCGCTTTGGGGTCCCTGAGCTTGAGAATTTAATAAGGACAGTGCTTAAGGACGGCGTGGATAATGTTGCAAGCGTAAAGCAAAGAGAGGGTTATGAGCCCGCTATGCAACAGCTAAGAACTAAGGCAGACCAAATTACGGCAAGAATGGACGAAGGAACGCTTCATGGTATTGAGCTGGTAAAAACAACAGATGAAGAGCATGCTACTGAGAATGGCATATTCCGGGACACCCTGCCTAGAGGATTATCACGCTACAGGTTAGACAGTTCGGAATTAGAACTAATGCACGACGTAGAAGCAGGTAAATGTGGAATCGTACTAGGTGCATTCAACTATGACCGGTTGGTGCCTGAGCTTGATTACGTTGACCATATAGGTCAACTCAGGTTGCTGAGGCTCATAAGAGAACTTCTTGCTCCAGGAGGCAGTTATT
>CAZBWC010000080.1:0-5600 GCA_964495395.1 Microcaldota archaeon | reverse complement strand
CCGTCATATCCGGCATAACAATATGCAGAAAATGCAAGACTAGAAACAAGAGAGGCATTCCTAAATGCCGAAAGTGCGGTTCTGCATACCTGAGGCCAAAAGCCAAGGATATACGTGCCAAGAAGGCATAAGGGCTAACCTGAATATTGTTTCCTCTTGCCTTATCCCTTACCATATCCCTGCATCCAATCCATTGGAATCCATAAAAAGTAACATTTAAATACTGTTTGGATGTTATACTCTGTATGGCTACTAAATCAAAAGTTGATGGCCCTACAAAAGATGCCATCACGCGGTTAAGTTCCAGCGATTTTCGTGTTGTCGAGGATGCAATAGCATTTCTGGTTGTAGAGCGTTCCAAAGCTGCTGTTCCAAAGCTTGTTGAAATCCTAACTGCTCCATGGGATACCTTGGGGTTCGAGCCAAAAGGTGAGGAACATAAGCTCAACAGGCTGCAACATGAGCTCGAATTAAAACGTACTGCCATGGCAGCACTTCCGATTATAGGTGATAGGGGTGCTGTGGCTCCATTGATTGGCGTGTGCAATGATTCACATCTGGCTTTTTGGGCAGTGGCTGCCCTTGTAAAATTCCAAGCTGCTGATGCATTAGCAGTAGCTTCACGTTTGGTTAGCCATTTTGAGGCAGGCCGTATCTACGAAGCCCTTGGCAAAATGCCCGCAACTCCTGGAGTGATGTTAAGGCTTACTGAGGTAGTTATGACGCCTGAGCACATTGATCAGGTGACTGCTGGCAAGGCTGCAGAGGCGCTTGGAAGCATCGGCGATTTTCACGCTGTTGCAGCACTGGTTTATGTAGTAGATAACCATGCCCGTTATCATACCAGCGTTGTTTCAGAGGCAATAAAAGCACTGGGCAAACTGGATTATAGTGCTGAAGAAATTGAGGTTGCTGCCAACACTATTTCTGAAGTATTCAGAGCACTGACCGGGTTTTTCAGCGCAGATAATCCCGGTAACCGGAATGTCTATAATCTATTAAAACGTGAGGCAGGTGCATCTATTGCTGCATTGAATATTACTGACACTCAATACGCCCAGCTCGAAGCAATGCTTGGGGATGCGCTTCCAGAAACGCGTATCGGGGCAACATATGCGCTTGCCAGCATACAAAGAGCTGGTTCGCAGGAAATGATTATAGGCCTACTTGAGTCAGAAGCATCAGAAGAAGTGCGGTATAATGCGTTTCGGGCTTTGGAATTTTACCGTAACCGGACATCTATTGACGTTTTAGTAAGTTATCTGAAAAGCACTGATGAGGCTACGCAAAGAGCTGCTTATCAATCTCTGCACATGATGGTCAATAATGCACGTGGGGCAGGGGACAGGTCACTCATTTTACAGCTCCAGCAGGCACTTGGGCAACCTAAAGATGATACAGGCAGCTACGAAACAAAACACCTGAAGTCAAACCTGAGGCTGCATGCAGAAGGGGCATTGACATCAATAACCCAGGCAGAAGGCCGCATGGCAGGTCCTGATTTGGCTGAACTAGGTGCTTCATTCAGGAGGCTTCCTCCTGCTGGTAGGCACTCGCAAAAGCCTGCTGCAAGGCGTCTCTCTTAGTCGCCTCTTATTCTTGAATAGGTGGTTTTTGGTAAACTTTTTTTCTAAAAAGGTTTATGCAGGGGACAAGATTTGTTCAAACCGTTTGGCGCATCCGTTTTTGGATGAAACCTTTTTCCCAAAAAGTTTCTTGAACTTGTGTAGACACTAAGTCACGGAGTTACGTAGAAGCCTCAATTTTACCTTATGGCTTTTCCCGAAGGTTTTGCCATGAGTTTATACTAAGTCAAAAGCTTCTCCTAAGCCCCGCGCAGTACCCCTGTCTCCAGTTTTCATATCAAAACTGAAAACTGATTTGGCCGCTCTGCCACCCCTGCATCAAACTTTTAGAAAAAGTTTGATCAAAACTTACTCTTTATCCAACCGTTTTTTCATCAAACTTTTTTATTTAACTTCATCAAACCCGTTTTAAAAGTTTCATCAAAGCTTCCTCTTCATCCAAAACTTTTTATTTACCGATTATTATCCAAGCTATATTATCTTTCTGCCTAATTCTATTTAAGCTGTTTTCGATTTTATTGAATGAGCGTTTTTGATGAAACTTTTTCCCAAAAAGTTTCTTAAGCTGTTTTCGATTCCTGTGGCCACGTGGTCCTAAGGTACTCTATAGCTTCTTCCGTGCCTTGCATCAGCCTGTCGAATAACTCCATCGTGTTGAACATTGTCACTCCCTTGGTTTTCTCCCTAAGTTCTATTGAAGCCATTTCCCTTACTGAAAGTTTTTCTTCCCTTAGTTGCCTTATTTTTTCCATGTTTGCCTTGAGGCTTTCGGTGCTGAGCATATTGTCTATCTGTACGTCGTCTGCAGGCAAATCAAGGTCCGAGGGATTCAGACCTGACTTGAGTGTGCCGGTTATTTTTATTCTTATTACAGCGTTTTCATTGCTTTTTCTGAATTCCTCTATCTTTGCTGCAACCGCATTTCTAATATCGCTAAGCGATGCTTCATTAAATTCAAGCTCTTCAAAGAAAAATTGCCTGCATTTTATTGGCACAAATTCATATGCGCGTTCAATAGTATCATAAATAAGATAACCCTTCGGGCCTACCTCATCTTTTTTCAGCTGGGTAATCACCGTGCTTCCTGGCACAAGCAGCTTACCGCCCATAAGTACATGATGCCTGTGTATGTGGCCATTGATTATCAGGTCAAACGGCAAATCTTCAAGGTCTTCCACGCCTACATCTTCTTTTGCCTGGGGTATGAGCTCTCTTATAGACTGGTGAAGTACGAGTATCTTAAATGCTGTGTTGTCAGGCACAAATTTCTTTACTGCTTCATCTAGGGCTACCTTTCCGTATTCCTCAGGTACGCTTCCAAGCCCGAATATCTGTACCTTTTCGCCGTTTTTTTCTATGAGTGCGGTTTCACCATGCAAATGCTTTATCAGGCCTATCTGTGCAAGTATCTGGACCGGGTTTATCATGCCCTTGCTGCGCCTTTCATGGTTGCCGTGTATCGCATATATTGGTTTTTTGACTTTTTTCAGTACCTCTATGGCACTATGGATGCTCTCCAGCTTAGGTACCTTTATATCGAATACGTCGCCTGCATGTATTATCACGTCTGCCTTTTCCTGGGCATTGAGAAAGGCATTCTCAGCTTGCGTAAATGAATCCTCTTCGAATCTAAGGTAGCCAAAATGAGTATCTGAAATTACTGCTACTTTCATGATGTTTTACTGGTGGATAGGCCTTAAAACGCTATACCTGCCGCCCGCAATAGTTTAAAAATAATGTCGCCATATCCAATATTATGCCACAGGAACTATTCTTTGCGGTTGCGCTTATAGGCCTTGTTTTGGTAGTTACCTATTTTCTGACTAAGTAAAGCTTTGCCTAAGTTCAATGTGTGGCTGTTTTGATGAAACTTTTTACTAAAAAGTTTCTTTGGGCCCGTAGCTCAGCTCGGCTAGAGCGTTCGACTGATAGAAGCTTTTGAAAAAAGCTTTGACATCTAACGATGTCAAAATTTGACACGAATTCTCGTGTCAAAGCTTCACCAAAACCGTTTATTCATTAACGAAAACGTTTTGATGAAACTTTTCCTAAAAGTTTCAGGAAATCGAAAGGTCTTGAGTTCAAGCACCTTTTTAGCAAAAAGGTGCACCAAAAATTGGTGTGCTATAAGGGTGAGAACACATCTCAACGGGCCCATTTCTTTTTCTGCACTTCTATCATCGCTGCAATTCTGATCCCTGCAATTATTGCACTCGGAACTATCAGGCCTATTGCAAAACCTCTTTCCATAAATCCAAAGAATACCTCTTTGGCTATGGCTTCGCTGATTGTGGATGTTCTCATGGGAAATCTAATCAGCACTCCTGTGATGTCCTGTTCCATTTGCCTGTCTGCCAAAAGTTTCCATGTCAGTTTGTGGATGCCTATCACCCCGACAAATAATCCTGAAAATACTGTGGCACTTGCAAATACAACGACATTCTGGCTAATTCTGATTGCCTTTCTTACGATTTCAGTATTCTCCAGCCTTTCCAATTTATCTTCAATAAAGTCCATGCCGCGAATAATTTTTCCAGCTTGTTTCAAAATAAATGAAGTTGCTCTGGCAGCAAATATTCCTGCTGCTACTGCTAATCTAGATGAAATAACCTTGTGGGCAGCCATGCTAATTCTATTAACTGCACTATTAGTCGGATCAGTGACGTACGAGGTGTAAGCTTCCTTGTGCCTTTCTATCATGGGATCTATAACTCTGGTCCTTATGAGTCTGGCTATCTTAACTGCCACAACTATTGCTCCTGGCAGTGCTATTCCAGCTAAAATTCCCCTACTATAAAATCCTAAATTCACTTGGTCTGCTATGGTGTAGCTGATATTTTCTACTGCATTAATCAGATATGGGTTAGGCTTGTTGTTTACATAGGCCTGCTGCAATTCAGGGTCGGCTATGTACTTCCAGGCTGCATTTTCAATACCTAATCCGATGGTTAATCCTGAGAGCATGCTTGTACCTGTAAATAGCAGGGCATGTCGGCCTATTCTGCTTAGCTGTTTCAGCTTTCCGTTTATCCCGGCTTTTTTTTGCAGCCTTTCCTCCAAGACTGCCTGTTCAAAAGGCTTTGCTCGAGGGTTGCTGCAATGCGCTTTCCTGATTCTAAATATCATATATGCACCCTTAATTTGACAGCAAGAACCCTATCAGCAGCAACAGAGTGGACAGAACCATAAATACGCTTATCTCGCCCTGCCTTTTACTGGCAACCAGCCCGCCAATATACATCAGGAATCCCAATAGCAATGCCCTGTCAATCGAGAAAGTCCAAATTACTCCGAGTATCATTATTGCAACAGTGCCTATATCCACTTTAGTGTACTGTTTCAGTTCCTCTCTTGAAGGGAACAGAGTTAACCCTACCCAAAAAAGCGCACCAGTAGTTGCTATGAGCGGCACAAGGTTCACCAATGGCGTTAATGCTATGAATGCCACCATCAGCACTCCGCAAACCACTGCTGTTAAGCCTGTTCGCCCGCCTTCAGCTATCCCCACCGCGCTTTCTACATAAGTGATGATGCTTGTAGTGCCGAGCATGGCGCCTACCATGTTTGCTGTGCCGTCTACTGCAAGCGCCTCTTTCATCTGTGGCATAATGCCGTCTTTTTTCACCACACTTGTATTTCTCGTAAGCCCGATTATCTTTGCCACGCTGCCGTAGAAATCAACAAGGAACAGCACCAGAATTACGCTTAATGCCTTTGGGTTCAGTATAACGCCCAAATCGAACTTCATAATGCCACTAAGCATATCACCTGAAATCTCGACAGGTTCGCCTGCTACACCTAAGCCTATGTAATGTGCGAGCCATGCTGCAAGTATAATGCTGATAAGCACTGCTCCGGCTATCCGAAGTTTTCTAAGTATCAATACTGCTGCCAGCCCAAAATACATCACATACGCGCTCGGGGAAAGCAGCACGCCTACTGCGCTGAAGGCAACCCCTTCGTAGATTATTATGCCTGCAAGCCTCAGCGCAATAAGCATAAGGAATACTCCTA
>CAZBWC010000079.1:0-5784 GCA_964495395.1 Microcaldota archaeon | reverse complement strand
TCTCGCATATAAGGATAAGATAGAACGCGTACTTTTTATGACAGTGAATCCAGGTTTTTCAGGCCAGGGGTACATTCCTGAAGTGGAAAATAAGATTGCCCAGATGCGTGCTTTGAACAAAAATATAGACATTGAAGTTGACGGCGGTGTAAACCTCCAGACAATAGGCGGTGCAGTAAAGGCAGGTGCCAACAAACTCGCAGCAGCAAGCGCAATATTCAAGGCAAAGAACTTAGAACAGGCAATAATAGAGCTGGAGCAGGTAGCAAAGGAAGCGCAAAAGCAAAAGGAGGAAGAAAAATGGCTAAGCGCATAAGGATTACCGGATTGAAGCAACTGCAGCTCATGGCAAACACCATAAGGCAGGACGTCATAAACATGCTCCTCGAAGCAAAATCAGGCCACAGCGCAGGCAGTATCGGCCTGGCAGACATATTTGCAGCATTATACTTCAATATTTTGTACCATGACCCAAAAAACCCTGCATGGGAAGAGCGTGACAGATTTCTTTTATCCAACGGCCATGTCTGCCCTGTGCTTTATGCGGCAATGGCAGAAGCAGGATATTTCCCCAAAGAGGAGCTGCTAACGCTTAGAAAACTGGGCTCGCGCCTGCAGGGCCATCCTCACAGAGGAACGATACCTGGGATAGAAACATCAAGCGGCCCTCTTGGCCAGGGGCTGAGCCAGGCAGTTGGAATGGCAATAGTTGCAAAGGCAGAACGCAAACGATGGCGCGTATATTGCGTAACTTCTGATGGTGAACACAATGAAGGCCAGACGTGGGAAGCGATAATGCTTGCAAGCAAATACAAGCTTGGCAACCTCACAGCCATCATAGACAGGAATAACATACAGATAGACGGTATGACCGAAGAGGTTATGCCACTCGAATCCCTGAGCGAAAAATACAAGGCATTCGGATGGAATGTCATCGAAGTCGACGGCCACAACATAAAAAAGATAATCGACGCCTGCGAGGAGAGCAAGGCGACATTCGCCAAACCAACAGTAATAATAGCGCACACCATACCCGGCAAGGGAATACCATATATGGAATATTTGAGCGAGTGGCACGGAAAGCCGCCAAGCAAGGAACAGGCTGACCAGGCCATAGCGCACCTTCAGGAAGAGCGCAAGCTCATAGAACAGGAGGAATTCTGATGGCCACTGCTGAGAACATGAACCTCATAGAAAATATTCTTGAGCCAAAAACGGCCGCGCCTACAAGGGACGGCTTCGGAAAGGCTCTCGTAGAGCTAGGCGAGGCTGACCCTAATGTCTGGGCAATTACCGCTGACGTTTCGGAAAGCTCCAGAACACACTGGTTCGAGGCAAAGTTTCCGAAGAGGTTTGTCCAGGTTGGCGTCGCAGAGCAGAACATGGCAGGAGTTGCTGCCGGGATAGCAGCATGCGACAAGACTGTATTCATGTCCGCATTCGGGGCGTTTTCCCCAGGAAGAAACTGGGACCAGATACGCGTATCGATATGCTACAACAATGTCAATGTGATTTGCCATGCTTCGCACACCGGCCTCACGGTCGGCCCTGATGGGGCAAGCCACCAGATCCTTGAAGACGTGGCAATGGTCAGGGCACTGCCAAACATGGTGGTTGTGGTGCCCTCTGATTTTGAACAGGCCAAAAAAGCGACGCGTGCACTTGCTGAGCTCGGAGGCCCGGCTTACATAAGAAGCTCGCGCGAGAAATTGCCTGTATTCACTACTGATAAAACCCCGTTCAGGATAGGCAAGGCAAATGTTTACAGGGAAGGCAAAGACGTTGCGATAATTGCATGCGGAACCCTGGTTTATCAATCGTTGGTTGCAGCAGAGGAGCTGAAGAAAAACGGCATAGATGCAGCGGTCATAGACTGCCACACCATAAAGCCTATTGACAAAGAAACAGTTGTGGACTGGGCAAAAAAAACAGGGCTCGTAGTGACTGTTGAGGAGCACCAGGTCAACGGCGGAATGGGCTCTGCCATTTGCGAAGTGCTTGCTGAAAATTACCCATGCCCTGTTAAGAGGCATGGCATTTATGACAGATTCTGCGAATCAGGCGCATCACCAGAACTGCTTGCAAAGTACAAACTTGATGCCAAAGGCATTGCCGAAATAGTGCAAAATGCCATGGCATTGAAACAACGGTGAAAATATGAAATTCTTTCTGGATACTGCGGAAGTGGACAAAATAAAAAAGGCGGCAGAACTCGGCTTAGTTGATGGCATTACGACTAACCCTACACTGATAATGAAATCAGGCAGGGACCATAAACAAGTCATACAGGAGATTGCAAAAATAGTAAAAGGCCCGATAAGCGTCGAAGGCGTTGGCAATACCGCAGAGCAGCTTATCAGGGATGCAGAAGAGCAGGTCAAATGGGCGCCTAATGCAATAGCAAAACTGCCCATGACCGATTATGGTATGAAGGCACTCGGTGAGCTGACCAAGAAGGGGATAAAAACCAACATCACGCTCGTTTTTTCAGTTGAGCAGGCGTTGCTGGTCGCAAAATTAGGGGCAACTTATGTTTCACCATTCGTAGGCAGGCTCGACGATATAGGCCAGGACGGCATGCAGCTCATACGCGACATAGTGCAGGTTTACCGCAATTATGGTTTCAAGACGCAAGTGCTCGTAGCGAGTGTACGAAGCCCGGCACATGTTGTCGAGGCAGCAAAGGCAGGAGCAGATGTCGCAACGTTGCCATACGAGGTTTTTGAAAAGCTGTTCCGGCACCCGCTTACAGATAAGGGCATTGAACAGTTCTATAGTGATTACAAGAAAACAATGGAGAGAAGATGAAAAATGGATGATGTCATAGAACTCATTAGCCCTAATTTTTCAGATGTGCTCCAGCCAAACATGGAGATGAAAAAATTCCCGGACGGAGACAGCTACATAAGAATACCGCAAATAAGGGAGTGCAGCGACAAGAACGTCATTTTATTTCACAGGCTCTATCCTGACCAGGACGGCTCATTAATGCAGGCATTGTTCATGCTCGAGGCCTTGCGCGAGGTGCGCGCAAATGTCACACTTGTTGCTCCGTATCTGCCATATACAAGACAGGACAAGATATTCCTGAAAGGCGAAGTTAAAAGTGCAGACATGATATGCAGGTTGCTCTCGCAGGCAGGATGCACGCAATTGCTTACAATAGACTGCCATTTTCTCAAAAAGCCAGGCAAGTTCGATTATGCAGGATTGCGGATATACAACATCAGCATGAACGAAAAGCTCATCCAGCATGCAAAAAAGCAGTTTAATGAGGAGCCTTTTGAGATGATAAGCCCTGACCAGGGTGCCAAGTACATGGTCGAGAGCCAGGGCGGTATGGCAATGGAAAAGAAAAGAGGCCGCTATGAGGAAGGCGAACAGGCATACAGAGGCATTGAAACCCTTGAAAGCAGCTTTGATTTTGACGAAAAGAATGTCCTGATAATAGATGATATGATTTCAACAGGCTCGACTATGATGAAGGCTGTTGAGAATGTGAAGGACAGCGGTGCAAAAAAGATTGCATGCGCTGCCACCCATGGATTTTTCCTCAGGGATTCGCTTGCACATCTGAGAAGGCAATGTGATTTTGTTTTTGTCACCAATTCCATACCATCCCCGGTTGCAGAAATAAACGTTCTCAGGGACTTGAAAGGGCAGCTGGAAATGCTTTAGCCACCATGCGAACTGGTGAAAATATGATTTCATACGACGATTTCAGAAAAGTTGATATGCGTGTTGGCAAAATAATTTCAGTTGAGGATTTTCCTGAAGCGCGCAATCCGAGCTATAAGCTCAAGATAGATTTCGGGCCTGAACTAGGCATAAAGAAGTCATGCGCACAGATCACGCAGTACAGCAAGGAAGAGCTTATGGGCAGGCTTGTCGTGTGCACAGTTAATTTCCCGCCAAAGCAGATTGCAAATGCGACTTCAGAAGTGCTTACAATGGGCGCAGAAAATGCAGAAGGCAAAATAGTATTGCTGGCTATGGAAAGGGAAGTGCCTTTGGGAAAGAGAATATACTAAGTGGTTTTTTAAGGCTGATTGTATAATATTCAATGCATGCAAACCGCTAGAGCAAGAAAGCTCGCATGGAAATCTATCGACCGGTTTGATAGATCACATTATAAGTTTGACGAAAATCAGCCATTAGTCAGCTTCATTGATCAAAAGACCCCAGGAAACGGATTAACCATACTTTTCGGAGGAGGCAAAGGATATTTGGGGCGTCTGCTAAGCAATGGACGAAGAATCTTCCTTAACATTGATTTGGAACCAACTTCTGAATACTATGTTAATTCAGTAACCAGGGATTTGGAGGAACCGTTAAGCGCAGGCTATGTAAGAGCCTTGCGCAATGGCTCAGCGCCAGTAACAGTAATAACACCGTTATCCCTTGAATATATGGAACTTAAACCTGCAGCAGACAATATTAGAAGAATTCTGGAGCCAGGAGAGAAATTTATCTGGATTTGCCATCACCAGCAGTCTTCAGTCGTATTCGGATTTAGAAAATATGCAGACATTACAACGCTGATTTTATCTTTATTGCAAAAGTTGCCGACTGAAGACAAAGCAGACCTTGCAGAGGAAGCTGCTGATAGGTTGGATGTAATATGGGAACGGTTAGGTGGGGCAATAATATTCAGGCAGGAATTTGTAGATATGCTAATTGGCAGGCCAGACCGTATCAACATGTTTTTGAACGATGACCCTGTTCAGGGAGCATACCTAATGCCGCATGCCTTATCATGTGCAGGCATCAGCAAGGACAATATAGCACAGATATTGAGAATAATGGCAGAGTTCTATGGCAAAGACACTGCATTGGCAGAAAAGCTGTTGGAACGGACTTACAGAACACCACGGGATATGGCCAGAGCACTGGGTGAAGGTTTTTGCCTTGAGGATGAGAGCAGGTTCTTTACCGGAATAGGGCTTAGCACAGATGCGCTCGTAGGAATCTTTACAAGAGTAAAATAAGAAAATGCGCCCGCCGGGATTTTCACAGCTCTTTTGGGGTGAAGCCCTTTTAGGCAACCCAAAAAGGGCTCTTCGAACCCGGGTCAATAGCTGCCGTCGAAACTTGAAAAGCAAGTTTTGATGAAACTTTTCCTAAAAGTTTCATGGAAGGCTATGATCCTACCGATATCTGAGATTTGGTTTAGCATCCACGTTTTGGTGGAGCTTTTTCCAAAAGCTCCCTAGACTACAGGCGCAGTAAGATAATTTTATGTTTGATAATCTTAAAAAACCGAGCACAACGTCCGTAAAAAGTGCGCAGGGTCCTTGTGCTGGACAAATGCACTCGCAAGCAATACGCCATCAGTTCCGAGCTCTATCGCTTTTTTAACATCCGTCGAGCCTGTGATGCCCGCACCGCAGAGGACAGTCATCTTATCGTTGACCTCTTTGGCAGCCTTTACCGAGTGTTTAACCAAATCAGGCTTTGAAGTTGAAACGCTTACTTTCGAGCCTATAAGCTCTGGAGGCTCGATTGCAACATAATTCGGCGAAAAAGAGGTCACTGTTTTTATTTCATCCACTGTCGCTGCACACACCAGGCTTTCAAGGGCTTGCTCATGCATGCGCATAACAGTATTCTTTATCTGCTGGTAAGGTATTTTTTTCTCCGAATGATTTAGTATAGAACCCTTTACGCGAACGGCTTTGAGGGCATCCACAGGCAACGAACCAGTATAAGCACCAGGCAGTGCATCATCAACATGTTGGGCAAAAATCTCCCCATATCTATGGGCAGCATCTTTCAAATGAACTA
>CAZBWC010000078.1:0-5811 GCA_964495395.1 Microcaldota archaeon | reverse complement strand
AACAGAAATAGAAGTTGACGATGCAGATGCGTTGCTTGCAGGTGCTGCTAAAAAATTCAAGGCATGGGCAAGCCATTTTGATGAGGTAACAGCATTGCCAAATGATTTTGTCGCACTTGCCCATAGTAATGCATGCAAATACGAGGCAATCAGGCACAAGAAGAAAAACATTTTCGGCCTGCAGTTCCATCCAGAAGTATGGCATACTGAAGGAGGGGAAAAAATACTTGAGAATTTTTTGAGGTTATGAAAATGCTAAAAGAAGGCGACAAAGCACCGGAATTTGAAATGGCAGATGCGCAAGGCAAAATGCACACTTTGAACGAGTATAAAGGAAAAAAGGTTGTGCTTTACTTTTATCCCAAAGACGATACTCCGGGCTGCACAATAGAGGCATGTGGATTCAGGGATTTACATGGAGCAATAAAAAACAAAAATGCCGTTGTGCTTGGTGTTTCCCCAGACAATCCAGAAAGCCACGAAAAATTTGTGCAGAAATTCGGCCTGCCATTTACCTTGCTTTGGGATGTAGACAAATCAGTATGCAAAGCCTACGGTGCATGGGGCAAGAAGAATTTTATGGGAAAGGAATTTGATGGCTTGCTGAGAACAACATTCATAATAGGCGAATCAGGCAAAATAGAAAAAATATTTAGGGATGTCAAGCCAAGCGGGCATGATAAAGAGGTTCTGGAGTCACTTTAAAACGTTTGCACCACAAATCTGATTGGGAGTTATGGACGTTGCAACCGGAGATGCGATCACAAGTGGTTTGGCAGGCTCCGCAATAGACATATCAAGGCTATCTGATTTGGCAGAGATAGGACAAATTGCCCAAGTGATAAGAATCATTATAGGCACTGATGATGTGGAAACTGCATTAGAGATAGCAGAACGTTATTTGGAAAGGGCTATTTACAAAGCCAATATTTATGGCACTATATCCGAAGAAATCAGGAGACTGATTGTTGTTAGAGCCCCAGAAAATATGTTACTTCTTATTGCTGACAAACTTGGGGAAATGGAATGTTACCATGGTCTAAGAGAAATCGCCATTATAGATTATCCGGTTCCTTTTAGCATTAGGAATAGAGTGATTTCAATACTCCGAAAAAAAGGCGCTGCAAAGGAACTAGGAGAAGTAGCATGTGCTACTGATGCCAACATGCAGATAAAGTTGTGGGCACTTGACAACATCGGAAAGATGGGCGAGACTGATGTGCTTGACGATATATTAAGCACTAATCAGATAAGAAGAAAAGATAGCGCAATACATGAAGCTGCTGAAAAGGCATTTGAAACGGCAATAGAGGTGTGTAAAGCCGGACTAGCAGAAAAAGAGAACTGGTGGAACAAATTTAGACTGACTAATGCCGAAAGAATGGCAGGCAGACGAAAACGCAGGCTTATGGCAAAAAATGCTATTAGTGATGCAATAGCATCTTTTGAGAGCAGCGGGGATAAGAATAGGCTGCGTAATCTCAGCAGCTGGAGCCATGGCCATGGTTACATGGGCAAAACTGCAGCCGCCGCCTTGAAAAGGCTTAATGCAGCTGAGAGAACCGCTGCATCATTGAGCGCAGGAGAGGGATTCGTTACCTTGCCACGCTGGACAATGCGCACGGTCAGGTCAGCAGGCTTAATTGCAACAGATTATGCCAGGGGCTTACTCAAAAGGCGGCACTGAATCTGATTTTAAGTTTTAGAAACACTTTTAAACACAAGCAAACATAGAGATATTGTGATATTTAATGGATAGAGATAGTGATGATTCAGGTCCTTTAGTGATTAATGCAGCTACCGCAGGCGCAGACATAGACTTAACCACCAGAGGGCTAGGGGAGTTAATAGCAGCATATTTGAGAGAGCCTGATTTGATGATCAGGACAGTGCAGGATACCGCAACTCCAGAAGTCAATGGAGTAGACTATACGCTAGCTCCAGAAAATAGACCATTATTACTTCGTGAAGCAGGTAGGGAGCCAAATACCAATAAGCAGCGCCTTGAAACAATGATTAGGATAGCACTCCGGGAGCTTGCAGCATTAGGCAGGCTGGATACAATAGTGATGAATATAGATGGCCATTGGGGGCAGCTTCCGGAACCATTAAGATTAGCAGCAAGAGAAGCGATCAAAAATAGTTTCGCACCGTGCAGCACTTATGGCAGAATTAATCCTTACCTGAATGTTGTCTTGTATATGAATGGCATAGTGCCAGAAGAACTTAGGCTTGAAGCCATATCTTGGATAAGGCAACCAGCGCCAAGCGGTGCAGATGTAACAATGTGCGAAATGATTAGAAATGCCACAGACCCAAATATGCCAGAAGGGTTCCATTTATCGCCGATAATTGTTAATGCACTATTTGACAAGCTTATTGAGCAACGATGTTTTGATGCGATTGCAAGAAAATTAGCAGCAGCCTTGGAGCCGATTGAACCTGAAATAAGAATAAGGGCCCTCAGAGTAATTGGTGGCGAAGGGCTGTGCATATGGTTAAGTTTTGTCGTAGGCTGCGAATTATATGGATCTCACGAACGCGAAAAACGTAATTTAACTGAGCAGGTCATGCGCACTGCCAAAGAAGCATTTGATGCTGCGATTGCTGTTTGCGAAACCAGAAAGGATATAAGAGACATATCGCAATTGAAAGGCCTTGCACTGAATACTAATTGGGTAACAGCAAGAAAGGCAGGAGATGCTCTTTTGAGGATGATAGAAAAGGGCAAACAGGAAATGGATGAAGAAACACTAACATTAGTCGTCACAGTAACACCAGACATGAGAGCAGGATGCCTGGCTGGACCTGAGGGTTTGCAGTCCATCGAGCATAGAGCTGGAATGGCTATCAGGGACATCGAACAGAGGAAACACGCATTAACTGGAGAAGAAGGCATGCTATTAGAGGGCACTGTCCCGAGACCCAGATGGATGAGGGATTTAATTGCCAGAGCAGCAGAGTTTAAAGGCAGGATAATAAGGAAATTGAGGGTAAGATAAATGCCAATCGAATCATTTCAGAGGCTCGTTAACCTCTATTATGCATCAGATGCTGCCTTGCAAAAAGATTTGGAAGTTGTTATGGCAGAGCGGATAAAACGCATGGCACAACATGGTGAACTCGAGACTCTTGCAGACATATCAAAGATGAAATTGCCAGACAAAGTTAGAGACGAGGTTAGAGCAGCAATACCAAGAGGCAGACTAATTTTAGATGCAGGAAAAACAGAACCTAGAAAAAAAGAAGGTGTTGAGCAACCCAGAAGAAGAGCAGTAAGCGGATAGCACTGCAATCATCTTGTAACTTTTATCGACTCAATCTGCTTCAGATATTCCTCGTGCTTTGCGAAATAATCACGAGCTGGCTTGAGCATTGCCGCAAGCTCAGTGCCAACTGCATTTTTCAAATCCATAGGATGCAGCTTTCCTGATTCGTAGACAGTAGTGAGTTCAGAAACATCAGGAATTTCCAAATCACCGCCGAATTTTGCAGGTCTTTCCACTTTTAACGGCTTGTCGCGCAATATAAGGTATTGAGCAATTTCAAAAACAGGATTACCTTTGCCTATTTTCTCAGGGCAATGGGCCTTGCTGATTTTGGTTTTTACTTCCTGCTCTGAATCATGAATGAATATAGCAGAACCAGGCTTGCTCTTGCTCATTTTTGCATCTATCTCAGTATTTTCATCACTAGGCTTTGAGACATCCATCCTCTGCGGGCCTAGAAGCGAGGGCAGCAAATGCCCGTGAACAGCTGCAAACTTTTTGCCGAATTTTGGCGCAAGCTCATATGCAAGCATGTGCACTTTTCTCTGGTCCATACCGGCATGCGCAATCTGAACATCAAGCATGAAAATATCAGCAGCCTGCATTGCTGGATAGAGCACTGCGCTTGAGTTCAGGTTTTCCCCTTCCTTCCTGCCCATGATAGTTACACAGCGCAACATGCGATTTAGCGTAGTAGAGTTAGCAGTCTTGATTACATCAGCCCAGTATTCAGCATCGTATTCCCTGCTCGCAAGCAGATAACTTATCTGGTCTTCAGGCAGGCCAAGAGCAATGAAGCAATGCTTGAAATAACCTTCTGCGATCTTGCGTATCTGCTCAATATCCCCGCCCAATTTACCATTGAGCCATGAATGATAGTCAGCCAGCCATACCGTTGGTTTTACTCCGGCTTTCAGGAAATCCTTTATTTTCAAGCCAGTACATAAGCCGGTTCCCAAATGCACCATTCCGGAAATTTCAAAGCCAATGTAGTGTTTAGGATGAGCGTAAGTTTCGAATATCTCGCGCAATGCAGCATCAGTTACTACTTCCTCAGTAGGTGCGCGCTTGACTAAATCGAGTTTTGTTTCTATGTCCATATAATAAAGATTCATACACGATATTATAAATAATTAGGCTGGTTCCTACAAAAAGCAAAAGGTTCTTTTTAGTATAGGTATAGATATAGGCATGCAAAAACGGCTGTCTTCGGTTCTCATAATAGGATTGATTTTTTTAATAGGGTGTACTAACAACCCAGAAAAAATTGGTCCGGTTGAACTGACAAACGATGATATTCTAGAATATGCCCAATCATTAAACAGCAGCAAAGAACTAATGGAAATGGTGGGGGAAGACTTTATTTTAGGCAATCATAACGGAGTTCCTGTACGCGCATGGTTTCCATGTTCGGACATATGCCCGGATTACACAGTCATGGTCATACAATATAATATCAGTATAGAAGAATGCGAATCAGTCAATGGGTCTGTGACAACTATGATGATCCCCATGTCAATTACAGCATATGAAAAAGATTTTTGTGTCCCTAAAGTGCTAACAGATAATGCCATTTATGTGCCAAAAGACAAATAGATTGCTGTTAATAGACGCCGTTCATATGCCTATTCCTCGTAGGATTCGAAGAACAGGTCGTTAAACGCACAGGCAAGCGGATCCTTTGCCAGCAATGCAATAGCATCTGCCCCCACGAGCATTGAACCGCTTTCCGGATTCAATAGGTATTTTTCCCCCTGCCATTCAAATGAAACATAGGGCTTTTTGCTTTTAGTCAGAAGCACTGATGCTTTTGATTCCAGGGAGCGCAAAAGAGCGCACAATAAAAGCGCCTGGTCAAATAAACCGCCAGCCTTTATGCTGTCAAGCTCCTCGAATTTCATCCAGAACGTCACTGGAAGCTCGATATTCTCTATGCTTTTGATATATTCGACAATCCGTTCAAGCGCTGAGAAAAAGTGTTTTTCATAATCGTACGGCTGCAAATCAGCAAGCAGCCTTGCACGTAGTTTCCTGATAAATTCGTTGTAGGGCGATATACGATGGCGCAATTCTGAAACTGATGCATATTCCTTCTCGGATATAATAGCCGCATATCTTTGGATAACAAGGCTGTATAGCTTCAGAAGCTTGTCCTCAGGCATATGATTATTTTTGATGCCAAGTGCTTAAAAACGGCAATGGATAACGGTGCTGGCTATTTTATTTTCAGGTTTTTATCAGGTATGGAAGGCCCGAGCAGCCTGTCAGCAGACAATGCCTTTTCAAGTGCAGCTTTGTCCATCAGGCCTTTTGAAAGAACAAGCTCCCTTAACGGCTTGCCTGTTTTCTGGCATTCAACAACAAGCTTGGAAACAACAGAATAACCAAGGTAGGGAGTAAGTGCAGTTGCATAAACAAATGACTTGTCCAAAAGCGCGGAACATCGTGAAACATCAACTTTGATTCCTGAAATGCATTTTTTAAGGAATAATTCGGAGCCGTTGCTAAGAAGGTCTATTGACTGGAGCAGATTGTGCGCGAT
>CAZBWC010000077.1:0-5914 GCA_964495395.1 Microcaldota archaeon | reverse complement strand
ATTCCAACAACTTATCGTGCATTTCCCAGAACTTGCCCTGAGCGTTTGCACAGCGGCCTGCTATTGCAGCCTCATCAGCATTAGGGTGTATGTTCTGTGGCACGTATGGAGTCGTAAGCGGATAATCTCTGTAGTATAGCTTTGCCTTGCCAGTATCTACATAGTTAGTCTTTAGGCTGGGCTCAGTGTTTTCATAGAACCGCTTGCAGAACGGGCACTGGAAATCGCTGAATTCGATTAATGTTACAGGTGCACTCTCCTGGCCAAGATACGGATATGTGCCGCCATCAAGCTGGATCGTTGCCAGCTGAAGAGGACCGTTTGTTCCGGAATTCGAATCAGCCGGAGGATTGTTAGTACCGCTGTCTCCATTATTGTTATTGCCATTGTTGTTTCCGTTATTCGTATCAGCAGCCTTTGGCCCCATAAGGCCAAAACCACCTGTGAAAACAGATGCAACCAGCAACACAACCAGAAGGCCTATTACAATGCCGAAAACTGTTGTTTTGCTCAGGGTTATGCTGTCACCTGAACCTTTTGAGTCTTTAACCGAATCTTTCTCTCCCAAAAAACCACCTCAATATAGATAAACAAAAGTGAATTCTATAACCCGCATTAGATATTTAAATGTTGGTGTGAATAAATACTATTAGAGCCTAGTTATAAGAAAGAATTTGCTGCATTCTTTTTTAGATTAACTTTAGAGGTTAAAAAATGGGCAGTTTAGACAAAGCTATAATCGCCTCATACGAGAAAGCAGGCAGACGGTTTGAAATTTATGTTGACCCTGATGCCGCATATGCATATGTTGAAGGCAGCAAGAAAGACCTGAAAAACATACTGGTATCTGACGAGATATACGCAGATGCAAAAAAGGCTGAAAAGCAGAAGGCAACTGATGTTCAAAAGATATTCGGAACTACCGACATATTAAGCATTCTTGAATTCATACTTAAAAACGGCGAAGTGCAGCTCACAACCGAGCAAAAAAGGCGAAAGGTGGAGGAGAAGAGGAAGCAGATAATAGCGACTTTGCTCCGCGAATCCATCGACCCGCGCACCAACGCCCCGCATACTCAAATGCGCATAGAAAACGCTCTCGAACAGGTCAGGATACATGTCGACCCGTTCAAGGACGTCAGGGACCAGTTGCCTGAGATAGTCAAGGCATTGCGCCCCGTTCTGCCGCTCAAGTTCGACAAGATACGCATTGCCATCAAGATACCTGCGGCATTTGCGCACAAAACATATGGTGTGCTGAAAAACTACGGCATACAACGCGAGGAATGGGCTAGCGACGGCAGCCTGATTGCGGTGATAGAGATTTTCGCAGGAGTCCAGGGCGAAGTTTATGACAGGCTGAACAAGCTTACAAACGGGATGGTCGAAACCAAGCAGCTATGAATGACAAAAAGAAACCAATAATAACAGTTGGATAAATAAAATAACAATAATGATGAAAATAAGAACGGTACTGATAATAGCATGGTTAATAGAATAGAACATAGCATGAAATGAAATTCACGATTAAAATCATGATTAGAGGTGTAAATAACATATGAAAAAAATTGTAATACCAGGAGAGAAAATTGCCGATGGGAAACATCGCATTTCAAATACATTTGTTGAAGGCGATGCCACTTATGCAGCAGTAATAGGAACATTGGATGATGAAGGAAGATTCATTGGCATTGAATCACGATATGTGCCATATGAAATGGATACTCTTGTAGGCGTAGTCATAGATTCAAGGCACGCAGGCTACGAAGTCGATGTGAACATGCCGTCAACCGCGTTCATACCCACAAGAGACATACGGATAGACCTTCAGCTTGGCGGGGCGGTTATGGCAAAGATAAGGTCCATCGAAGATGGTGAGATTAACCTTACAGAGGTCAGGAAATTGCCATTGGGAGGCATAATGAGATTTCCTCCATCAAAAGTCCCCAGGCTTATAGGAAAACAAAATAGCATGGTCAACATGATAAAAGAGGCCACTGGCGGCGATATAATAATCGGCAACAACGGCTATATCTGGGTAAGCGACAAGAGCGACATGCCCAAGGTAATCAAGGCAGTGAAGACTGTGGAAGAGGAGGCGCACACCAGCGGCCTTACTGACAGGATAGCAGCATTGCTTAAAGAGTAGATGATTATGGAAGAAAAAAAATTACTTGTAAACGGAAAGAGAAATGACGGACGGGGGCTCGAAGACCTCAGGAGCATAAGGATACAGGCCGGAGTGCTTAATGAAGCAGACGGCTCTGCTCTGATAGAATGGGGCAAGAACAAGATACTCTGCGGAGTATACGGCCCAAGGGAGTGTATACCAAAACACGGCGCAAACCCATTCAAGGCAGTCATAAAATGCAGATACATGATGTCGCCTTTTTCATCCCTTGAAGAGCACGGGAGAAGCGGGCCAAGCAGAAGGAGCAATGAACTTTCCAAAGTCATACGCGAAGCATTCGAAAACGTAGTAATGACTGAAAAATTCCCCAACACCCAGATAGACGTGTTTTTAGATGTCTTGCAGGCTGACGGCGGAACGCGTGTTGCAGCCATAACCGTAGCATCAGTTGCACTTGCAAATGCAGGCATACCGATGAAGGACATGGTAACCGCAGTCGCAGCAGGAAAAGTCGGGGGCGAAATAGCGCTTGACTTGAACAAGGAAGAAGACAACCTAGGGCAATCGGATTTGCCTGTCGCCATGGCCAACAGGACCAAGGAGATCCTGTTGTTACAGATGGACGGCATGCTTACCAAAGAGGAGCTTCAAAAGGCCATTGAAATGGCCAAAAGGGCAAGCGACAAGATATATGCAGTGCAGGAGCGCGCCCTGATTGAGTTCTATGAAAAAGGCAAACGAGGAGGACTAAAGTTATAAGGTGATTTTCATGAGTGAAAAAGACGTAGTATTGGTAGGACACAGGAGAAGCGTCATGCTTAACACCCTGCAAAAAGGGAAAAGGTATGATGAAAGAACTCTGGAAGATGGCAGAAAGGTGGAGATACACCGAAGCGTGATGAGCAATGCTGAAGGTTCGGCGCTTGTCAAATTAGGCAAAACGCAGGTCTTGGTAGGCATCAAGTTCGATGTCGCAACACCATTCTCCGACAGGCCGACTGAAGGAGTATTGATGAGCAATGCAGAGCTTCTGCCAACAGCATCACCCAGCTTTGAAACAGGACCACCTGACGAGAACTCGATAGAGCTCGCAAGAGTAGTGGACAGGGCCATAAGAAGCGCTGAAACTGTTGATTTGAAATCATTTTATATAGAAGAAGGCAAAGTGCTTGCATTGTTCATGGACATATATGTGCTTGACCATACAGGCAATTTCATAGATGCTGCAACCATAGCAGCCACTGCTGCACTCACAGACACTAAAATGCCGAAAATAGAAGGCGGCAAGATAGTCAGGGGAGAATACGCAGGCAGCCTACCGTTGAACAATTTGCCAGTGTCGACTACGTTCGGCAAGATAGGAGACTATTGGGTAACTGACCCCAGCAGAGAGGAAGAGCTGGCAATGGAAAGCAGGATTACCATAGCCACAACCGACAAGCATGTGTGCGCAATCCAGAAAGGGCCGGGTAAGCTGACCCAGGAGGAGCTTTCGGCGCTTATAGACATAGCTTTTAAAAGAGGAGCCGAGATAAGAGATTTACTATAGGTGAGTTTTTATGCTTTCTACGCACAAATATGGCGCCAAACTGAGGAAACTCGTGAATGCAGCTGTAACCAACCAGCGCAGGAAATATGAGTGTAGCAAATGCGGCAAGAGCGCGGTAAAGCGCAAAGGTTATGCGAAGTGGAACTGCAAATCTTGCGGAACCGAATTTGCAGGCGGAGCATACAGCTTCAGGACTGAAACCGGCAACATAGCAAGACGCATGATGCAGGAGCAGTCTGAATAGAGAGGATGATTGCATGGCTGAAGAAAAAGAAGAAAAAAACGGCACAGGCATTATTTCAGCAAGCAACAGGATAAGCATCAAGAACAGGCCACCTATAGCAAAGGAAGCCACAACTGATTGATGCTGTTGCAGACAGATAGCAGGTCACCAGACGCACGGATTGCATCAGGGTTTGAAATGATAACTACAAGCAGGTATGCTTCGGTTCAGGTGCGTAAATGTGCAAAGAGCCTGGCAGACATAATGGATAGCACATATGTAGCCAGAACCAAGAAAACTGTTTATGACATTGCTTCTTATGCCAGGCGTAAGGGCCACGAGCGCATAATAATAATCAGCGATAGCGGAAAGGCTGAGTTCCTTTCAGTAGATGAGCTCGGGGCATGGGAACGTATAGGAGAGATGAGGTTCGAATATGCAGGGCAGGATTGAGATAGAAATAAAATGCAAAAACACGAAGGAAGCAAAGGCCATGGCAGATGCGCTTCATGAAGGCGAGCGCCAGGAAAGCAGAAGTGAGGCAAGCTTATCCGTCGAGGGCAGCAAGGTATTAATAACTATCACAGCAAATGATATTGTAGCGCTTAGGGCAGTAGGAAATTCTTATTTGCGCCATATACAAGCTATTAGCGGATTGAATGAGGTGGAATAGATGGCTGAGATGAGTCCCGAACTACAGAAATCACTCGTGGAATATGAAAATGTGGAAAAACAATTGCAGATGTTAGTGCTTCAGAAACATCAGTTTCAGCTTCAGCTTAATGAGATGAAGCTTGCAGAAGACGAAGTCAAAAAGGCCAATGCGGACGTGTACAAGCTGGTCGGCTCAATAATGGTCAAGAGCACAAAGCAAGAGGCAGAAAAGGACCTTAAAGAGAGAAAGGAACTCGTCGACATGAGACTTGCGACTCTGGCAAAACAGGAGGAGAAGCTGAGAACGCATTTGGGCACGCTACAGAAGCATTTGCAGGAACAGATGAAGGGCAAGAAAGTATGATCGAAACTTTTTGGGAAAAAGTTTCATCAAAAACCCGCTTGTTAAGCGTATATCCGGATAAATGGTATGGGGTATGAAGGAGTTAAAAGACAGATTCGCAGCTTTTTTTCAAAAGAACAAAGATAAGAAATTCGCCATATGCACCCATAGGAAGGCGGATTTGGATAGCTTCACTTCAGCTTATGCGCTGAGCAGGCTATTCAAAAACAGCGTTTTGTGCACACCTGACGAGCCAAACCAGTCAGTGCGTGAGCTGATGCAGAGATGGGGTGTTAAAATGGCGCTCATCAAAAAGGTCAAGAAAGCCAATTGTGATGGCCTGATGGTTGCAGATACCAGCGCGTATACGTTGCTGGAAGAAGCACGCGAATGGAATATTGTTGCAATAGTTGACCATCACAGAGAAGTAGGCAGGGACATGAAAGCAGAGAATTATTTCATAGATGAAAAATCTCCGGCAACGGCAGAGATACTCGGCAACATATTGCCCGACATTGACGAGCGCACCGCACACGCGCTTGCACTAGGGATTATATCTGACACCGCGCGATTCAAATCAGCAAGGCTCAGCAGTTTTTCAACGCTGGCGAGCATGATGGAAATATGCAAAGTGCCTTACCCGCAACTGCTCGAGGAAGCAGAGCCTGAAGCTGAGATGGACATAAAGATAGCAGTGCTAAAGGCGCTTCAAAGGCTTGAATACAGGACAATCGGCCCGTCCGTTGTCGTAACCAGCGAAGTCGGCAGTGGCGAGAGCGATGCGGCAATGCTTCTCAGCGCCCTACCGGATGTCGTGTTCATAGCAAGCTGGAAAAACAGGGAAAAGGAAACGCATATTTCAGCGCGCGCAAGAAAGCACGTGAAGCCAGCATTGCACGAAGTAATGAAAGAGGCTGCAGTAATGCTCGGAGGAAATGGCGGAGGCCACCCAAAAGCATCGGGTGCAGCCATAAAGACAGAGCCTGATAAGGCATTGGAAGCATGCCTGGAAAT
>CAZBWC010000076.1:3723-5947 GCA_964495395.1 Microcaldota archaeon | reverse complement strand
GTCAAAAAGCTAAAGGCTGACGGGCTTATTATCATCACTGCGTCCCACAATCCCCCTGAGTGGAATGGTATCAAGGTGGTCGATGCAAAGGGAGTTACCGTTTCCATGGAGCGCGGCGAGGAAATTGAGGCGCTGATCCAAAAGCAAGATGCATCTTCTGCATCCGGCAATCTGAATATCACCACTTATTCTGATTCTGTTCGTGACCATATCTCGGCAATGCTAGCTCTTTTGCAGGTTGATAAAACCAAGAAATCAAAATTGCATTTTGTTCTTGACTGCGGCAATGGCACTGCTGCAACTATAGCTCCACAGCTTTTCCGCTCTTTAGGCTGCAAAATCACCACGCTAAATTCGCATATGGACGGTAATTTTCCAGGCAGGCCGTCAGAGCCTGCAGAGGCCAATGTGCAGGATTTGATTGCTGCTGTTAAGGCGAGCAAGGCACATGCTGGAATAGCATGGGACGGCGACGGAGACCGTGTCATATTCGTTGATGAGAAAGGCAGTTATGTCATTGGTGACACGGTATATGCATTGTGCGTGCTGTGGAAAAAACTGAGCCTTCCAGCTGAGAGGCAACGCACGTTTACGAGTGCAACAACTGTAGCAACCAGCCTTGTCATAGGTCAATTATCCAAAGTATTCTACACCAAAATCGGGGCACCGTATTTATCAGAGGTAATGTCCAAAGAGCATTTTGATATTTCAGGCGAGGAAGTTGGTGGCGTAATTTGGCCTGAAATAAGCCTGGCAAAAGACGGCTTTTTCACTGCTGCCAAGCTGGCAGAGGCATTGTGCGAAAAGCCGCTGAGCGAATGGGTTGAAATGCTGCCAAAATACCACCAGCAGAAAACTAAAATTCCTGCTTCTGATGAAAAACAGAAAAAACTTTTAGTCCAAAAGGCGCTTGATTATGCCAAGAAAAAAAAGCTTAGGCATATTGACCTAGATGGCGTCCGCATAGATTTCGACGATGCCTGGGTCATTGTGCGGCCGAGCGGCACTGAAAATTACGTACGTGTATTTACTGAAGCTAAGACGCTTGCCAAAGCAAAGGAGCTTCTTGAGGAATTCTTAGGTATCATACAAAAATAAAGAAAATAAAAGATAAAAACAAAAAGTAAACGACATGCCGATTCTTTACTTGCTATCTCTTCTTTTTTGTGTCATCCTCATTTTCAAGGAAGAGGAGCTTATATGCAAATCCTGCTACTAGGGCGCCTATTATAGGTCCAACCCAATAGACTAGCTGCGTGCCCCAGAAATTAGATGCCAGTGCAGGCCCGAAAGCTCTTGCAGGGTTCATTGCTGCACCTGTGAACGGGCCGCCCACAAGTATGTCGAATGCAAGCACCAACCCTATAGCCATGCCAGCAGATGCCGGGTGCGCCTTTCCGCTTACTGCTACCCCGAATATGGTGAATACCAGCAGGAATGTCAGCACTGCCTCGAGCACTATCCCGTTAACAAAACTGAATCCCTGTGCCAGGTCGGTCAGGCCGTAATGGCTTGCAGCTGCCTGCGGGCTTGAAAATATTGCTACTAATAAGCCTCCTGCCAATGCTGCTCCTGCAAGTTGGGCAACTATGTACCCTGCCGCTTTCTCAAGCTGCATTTTGCCTGTTGCAAGCATTGCCAGGGTGACAGCCGGATTCACGTGCGTTCCGCTTATGTGGCCCACCGCGTAAATCATGCTCATCAACACAAGACCGTGTGCCAGCGCCACTCCGAGCAGTCCGAGAGCACCTCCGGTTACTGCATTTACTGTTACTGCACCTGCACCTATGAATACGAGTGCAAAAGTGCCTATCAATTCTGCTAAATATGCCTTTTGGCTCATTATCACACCTCCTACCTCTAAAAACTTCTAAAACCTTTAAAAGCTTATTTGGCGTAAGGGATATGCTTTTACTTATGGCCAAGCACACAGTTTGGCTGATTTAACTGTTACGCTGTATTATGGCGCACTAGAAATTTGATGACTTAAGAGGTGGGCATATGGAAGAAACTGAATCACTGGAAGAGCAAAAGGAGTTTGAACCTGCAGGCCAAGAAAGCCACGAAAAGGTTCGTTCATCCAAAGATGATAACACTGTTTTTATCGGCAAGAAATCAACAATGGTGTATGTGCTTGGTGTTGTAACTCAATTCAATAACGGCGCCTCAGATGTTTCGGTAAAGGCAAGGGGTAAACTTATCTCTCGTGCAGTCGATACTGTCG
>CAZBWC010000076.1:0-3713 GCA_964495395.1 Microcaldota archaeon | reverse complement strand
CAATCGTTTCATTCCCGAAGCCCAGGTCAAGAGCATCGACATCAAGACCGAGGAGCTTGTTTCGGAGGACGGCTCCAAGAACAAGGTTTCTGCAATAGAAATCCTGCTCCACAAATAATTTTGGTGAGCTATTTGTCTGCAATGCTGGATAAGGAAGGGCTTATACTTGCATCTGTAATGGGCGGGCTGATCTTTGTTTTTGCCGGTTTTAACTATCTGGTGCTGGTGTTTGTCTTTCTGGCCTTATCAGTAATGGTTACCAAATATCAGTATGAATCCAAACGGGCGCTTGGGCTATACGAGCACGAGCGTGGCTGGGAGAATGTGCTCTCAAACGGCATTGTACCTACGATACTCGCAGTTTTTTCAGGTATTCTTGGGCCCGGCGCATACCTGGGTGGCCTTGCAGCCATAACTGCTGATAAGTTTGCTTCTGAAATAGGCGTGCTTTCAGGAAGCCCGCTGTTTCTCCTGACCCTTAAACCTGTAAAAGCTGGAAAAAGCGGTTCTGTGAGCGGTCTCGGATTTTGGATGTCGCTTGTTGGCGCTCTGCTTATAGGCCTTGCAGCCATGTTCTTCTTCCCACTAAGCCCTATGCTTGTTCTTTACATCGGCATAATCGGTTTCGTAGGCTCGATTGTCGACAGCTTTTTCGGCATATTGGAGGAGCAGGGAATTGGAAACAAGTCGACTACCAACCTCATCTGCTCTATTGCAGGGGCCTTAATGGGCTATTTTTTAATATCCATCTGACATTATCATGAAGTTGATTTTATGAAAACATTTGTGCTTTGCGGTGGTTTGGGAACGCGGCTCAGGCCACATACCTATAAAGTTCCAAAACCCATGCTGCCTATTTCAGGCAAGCCTATCCTGCAGCACGTAATCGAGAATCTCAAGGCGAGCGGCCTTACTGACATAGTGCTTACAATTGGCTATCTTAAGGAGCAGATTATCGGGTATTTCGGGGATGGCAGCAAGTTCGGGGTGCACCTGGAATATGTTGAGGAAAAAGAGGCACAAAACACCGCAGGTTCCATACTGCTCTACAAAGGCAAAGTCGAAAGCACTTTCGTAGTGGTCATGGGCGACCATTTTACTGATGTTAATGTAAAGCGGCTGGTGGATTTTCATAAAGCCCACAAGGCCATTGCCACAATTGCAGTTATGGAGCACACAACCAAGATTGATTTCGGGGTTGTTACGCTATCAGGCAACCATGTCTCCGAGTTTGTGGAAAAGCCTGCGCTTAAGCATAATATCAACATCGGCATGTACGTGTTCGAGCCTGAAATTTTCAAATACATCGAGGCCAAAGAGGATTTTGCCAAGAACGTTTTCCCGCGGCTTCTTTCATCAGGCAAGCAAATCAATGCCTGCAATGTTGATGGCAAATGGCATGATGTTGGGCGGCTTGAGGACTACGAAAAGCTCAATAACGAATTCGGGAAGAAAAAATAACATCAGTAATTATTCCTCAACAGGTGCTCATAGTGTGCTGGCTAGGGCCAGAATCCATTTTAACATCTTCAAGGGCAACTGGTGTTGTTGAGAGGATGTTAATTGGCAGGGAACTAAGTGGAGCGCGGAAACCTTAACCTTTCATCCAATAAAGAAGCAAAACCCCTACCGCCACAATGGCCTCAAGCGCTATGAATGTGAGCGTCAGCCTCTGTTCACTTATGCCTTTTCTAAGCCTCATAATCAGCTGTGCCAGGCCGTGAACTTTGCCTTCCGGAGCATAAAGCTTGCCGTCCTTGTAAATTCCCCACCAGTCTGTGCTCGGAAGCCTGTTCCTCAGCTTTATGAAAAAATCCGCAACGTATGGGAGAAGAAGCAGCGCTCCTGCAGTTTCCGCGTTGCCTATTATCACGCCTGCCGCAAGTACTGCGCCTATTGTCAGGTTGCCTACATCCCCCGGGAACACCTTCGCAGGATAAATATTGAAAGGCAAAAAGCCGAGCAGAGCAGCGAGCATTGCTATGAAAAGAATGGACATTTCAGCATCTGGATTCTGGGTAGCTATGAGCAGCATCGCTGAAATATTACGATGCCCATGCCTGTTTCCATGCCGTTAAACCCTGCAAGCATGTTGGTGAGATTTGATGCAACTGCGATGCCTATTGGCACCAGGACCAATATGTAGTATATGCCCAAGTCAACACTGCCAAACAGCGGTATGGCCATCACGGTGCTGCCGGCTGCCTTTACTGCTACTAATGGCACTGCTGCTGCCAATGGTAACAACGACTTGAACCACTGCGGCAAGCGAAGCAGGTCATACACTATCCCTATGAATGCGACTGCATGCACTGTTATCACAGCTGCAAGCACATGAATCATGTTGAATTCGAACCCGAAGAATGTTTTTGAGAATACTGCAACCATTATTGCAGCGCTGAAGCCTGCGACTATTGCGATGCCTCCCATTTCCGCAACTTCGGGCTTGTTAGGCTTGTTGACGTCCTTGCCTGTTATGCCGCATGACTTGAGCCTTGGTATGAGCAATTTTGTGAATACTGAGCTGGTAAGGAATGCTGCAAGAGCTATCACAATATAAAAAATTTCATTGCCCATTAAGTTTCACCACAAACGCGCCTTCAGATGCATACTCATACTGCTGGCTGGTTGTTATCCTGTAAAGCAGGCTGTTTTCTATGCCGTCGGTGTTTATCAGGAGGTTTTTCGGATCGGTTATTTTCATGCTGCTGTCGAGTGCGTACAGTTTTGTGAATGCTATATTGCTCTGGGCATTGGTTGCCCTGTCTATCAGCACTGCGCCAAGAACCTCGTTTTCATCCTGCGACAATGTGGCAACTATTGCGTGCCTGCTGCTCAGAAATATCGCTTGCACCCCTTCTGAAGTGGTGCTTTTCTGCTGCACTGCAAATATGCGCGAGCTTCCATAAAGCATCTTGAACAGTCCCCTGCTTGAAAATGCCAGATAATCCTTCCCAGTTATTTTTTCCTCAAGAAGCAGCCCTGCATCAACAATGGCAGCTTCATTTTGTGTAAAGTACGTATATGTGTTATTGTATTCCAGCAGGCCAACGGTTTCGGCAGTATCCTGATTTGCCTTGAGGTATTCAAATGCTTTGACAATGCCGCTGCTGGGCGTGCCTTCTGCCTTGGCTGCTGTTGGTGCGTATGCAAGTGCAATTGATATTACGAGCATCGCTGTTACAGCCATACCTAGGAATTTTTTATGGAGATTATACAATGATAAAACCAGATGCGTGATCAGGCCTGATATTGCAGCTATTCCTGCAGCTGTGACATAGCCCTGGTTTGCTTGCATTGCCATGTAAAATGCGGTCAAAATAACTGTTGAAGTGACCCATATTATCTTTTCAGGGCGCTCCAACCATCCGGATATTGCTATGCACACTGCTATTGAGAATGCGGCCAGCCAGAGCGGGTATGATAATATTGTTGCTATAAGGACCATGGCAATCCACACCAAGCCTTTCCATTCACTGGTTACGCTATAATGCACTATTGCCAGAAATGCCAGTGGTGCTACAAGCCCCATCCCCAGCAAATTCTGAAGAAAGCCTGCACCAGGCACAAACAGGTAAACTATTGCTAAAAGCGGCAATACTGCTGCAAGTTTTAATTTTCCCGGGGCTTTGTATAATGTTATTGCTGCTGCCACACTGAGCAGCAGGATGAAGTTCTCTCTTGGAGAACTGAGATAACTGGTGTTTGCCAAA
>CAZBWC010000075.1:0-5996 GCA_964495395.1 Microcaldota archaeon | reverse complement strand
AAGGCAGCACAGGAACTGAGGGTTCATGCACCGCTTAAGGAAGCGGGTATAGGCAAGGCTGACGTTGTCGCAATTGCCAAAATGCTCGGGCTGCCCAACTGGAACAAGCCGCCATCGCCATGTCTCGCTTCAAGAGTGCCTTATGGGACCCCAGTAAGCGAAGAAGTACTTTCAAAAATAGAAAAGGCAGAGGAACTGCTCGCAGGCATGGGATTCACACAATATAGAGTACGTTATCATGGTGATATTGCAAGAATAGAGATTATGCCGCAGGAATTTGAAAAGGCAATTAAACATGGAAACATGATAACAGAAGGCATGAAAAAGATAGGGTTCCGGTATGCCGCACTGGATTTGGCAGGTTTCAAATCAGGGAATCTTAATGCGAGGTTGCTAAATGCCAAAACTGTATGATGAGCTCGGCTTCAGCAAGGTCGATCTCCACAGGAAGAAAATAAAGGGATTTCCTGAGGTAATATTTTGTCAGGGCAAGACATGCAGGCAGATTATAGGGATAATGGCATCGCTGCATAAGAACGGCCAGGGAGTACTCGCAACAAGAGCAAACAAAACTGTTTTTGATGATGTCAGGATGCATTTTCCTGATGCATGCTATAGCGAAGAAGCCAGGATAATAGCTATCCCAGGCAAACGCAGTCGCAGCAAGAAAGAGAAAAGGGGCAGGATACTGGTCATCACAGGAGGAACCGGAGATTTACCCGTTGCAGAAGAAGCTGCAGTAACAGCAGAGTTCATGGGCAACAGAGTTGACAGGCTGTATGATGTGGGCGTAGCAGGGTTGCACAGGCTCATGGCAAATATGAAAAAAATAAGGCAGGCAAAGGCCATTATAGTGGTTGCAGGAATGGAAGGTGCACTGGGCAGTGTTGTTACAGGCATGGCAAAGGCACCGGTAATAGCAGTGCCGACAAGCATAGGCTATGGTGCCCAGTTCAAAGGCCTTGCAGCACTGCTTAGCATGCTTAATTCATGCTCGCCAGGAATGACTGTTGTTAATATAGATAATGGATTCGGAGCAGGATATTTTGCAAGCCTGATTAACAAATGAACTCGTTGGCAACAAAAAAGAATATAATACTGATTTTCACATAAAAAATAACATTTATAAAAGGTTCCAAACAATATAGATCCTAATGGTAACTAGATTAGCAAAACTCAATGGCACCAAGGCAGCAGGCACGCAGCAAGGCCCAGTCCGCAGGTTTTTCATGGCAGTAGGAACAGTATTACTGTCAGGAATGGCACCTGGAATCTTAACAACAGCAATTGCTAACCAGGCATATGCGGAAGGTTGGGATGATGATGCCAAGTTATCAGGCAGTGAACTCGAAAAGCAGGAAAAATATGGCAAGGCAGTTGACAGATACCTTAAGGAAGGGGACACTGCAAGCGTAGTCAGACTTATAAATGAGAAAAAAATAAGCAATGCATTCGGCTACAGCAAGCTATTAGCACATTATAGAAAAACCGAATCAGCCTATGCAGATCCAGTAAAACAGGAACTGAAAAAACTGACAATGCAGGAGCTCATGGACGAAGCTGCAGTTGCCGAAACTTCAGAAGAACATTTGAGAGAATTCGAATTAAGACTCATTATTTCTGAAATGACGGGCCCTGAAGAAGTTGATTTCAGCATGAGCCGCGCTGAAATAATGATAAGCGAGGGTAGGATACCGTGGGTTTACGGGTATAGGGCAATGAAAGCAACATACATTGCAAAGGCAATGGCAAGCGGCGATCCAGGCATATTCCAAAGCAAAATAGCATACTGTGAAAGAAAAGGAGAGGAAGCAAAAGGAAGGCCACAGTTGGAATTCTACGAGAAGGAAGAGCCGCCTGACCCGAGCCTGTTTTTAGGTGCCGGGGCTGTTATGCCTAAAGCCGAGGCAAGAGCAGGCGAAGCAGGCACTGAAGCAGTTGAAGAGGCAGGAAAAGGAGCAATAAAAGCAGCAGGCAAGCAGGAAACAGAAGCACCAGATGAGCGCGGGCAAAGAATGCCAGACCCCATAGGTGCAGGCTTTGTGCCAGGCCATGCATATGTTGCTGCGAGAAAAGCGGGTGCATACGTACGTGCATACCATGAGCTTATGACATTAGAGCAGACAGGACCTGCGTTTGGCAACAACCCTACAGGAAGCTTAAGAAACTATGATTCGATTGTTGAGAACCATATAGAGTTAAGAACAACATTAGGTTATTTTGGAATTGGCTGGCTTAGCCATCTTTCGCTTTTGGTGAGCTATGACAGCTTTTCCGTCCAATCCGGTTTTGATTACAGTGACGATATAAGTTATCTGACCCAATTAACAGAGCACAGGCTAGGTGGCGGAGCAGGATTGTTTTTTGACCTCTCAGAAACAAGAGGCAATAATATATATCTTGCTGGCGTGGTGAGTGCACCGGTAAGCTCCAGATGGCCTTTGGCAGAAAGCCTGCCCGAAGCAATCACAGTGCTTGCAGAAACACAAAGAACAGCAGTTACTCCAGAATGGGTATTTTCAGCTCAGCTTATTGATGGCCTGCTGAACATTTACCACAGGGGCTCTACAGACAGGCTCAGGCCAATGGTATTTTCAGCACATGGGCAAGTTCCTTTTGATGGAATTTTATCTTGGATAGACGCTTCCAGCATATCTTTAGCTGCAACAGCATATTGGCAACAGGTATATGCACAGTATAATAGTGAAGAGCCGCTATTCGGCTATTATGACAGGGTTAATTTAATCGGAAGGGCTGACATGCCGATTTTTGACGCGCTGAAAAAAGTCCATGCGTTTTTGAGTGTTGACGGAGGAATGGTTCTTACGCCTTATGAGCGCATAGGCAGCATGGCAATTGGAGCAACCGTACTTGGAAGAGCAGCATTGGGCGAAATGGGATTAACATATATGTACGACCCCCTCGATAAGGAACACCGCTTTATCCTCGGCATTAACATTCCAGGAAATGGTTACAGCCTGGGGGGGTTTGACGTGGGGACAATTTATGAGCGATTAGTAGATATCAATGCTAGAAGCAGAATCCGCCCTGCCGTACTTGAAGCAGCAGCAACATGGGACCCGAGGTACCCATAGGCTGGTGATTAACCCGCTACTTCACTTTTTTCAGAGCCATCAGGCCCCGTTCAGTCTTGTAAAATTCGTACTGCTCCGAAAGATAAAGCTTCTCGAGCTGGCTTGATGCTTCTTTTATGTGTTCATCAACACTGCCTTTTGGCAAGTCCTCGGATACATAGGTGATTGCATACACGTATCCTCTTTCCCGCGCATCATTCTCTCGCGTGCTCAGTAGGATCCTTCTTATGCCGCGGCCCTCGTATGACAAAAGCACTGCAGGGTCTTCCATATAAAGCGCGTTGGCTTCATTGTTGCTTAGTATTTTGGTTTCAGGATCGTAATGGGTAGGCCATGCGAGGCCGACACCTATGAGCATCCTGTTCACGTAGCAGCCAAAGCTGCGCCCGTATTTTATTATGAGCGAGACCTCGTCTTCCGTAACATCGAAGCCGCACCTGCGCATGACTTTAACTGCATCCTGCAAATCGCTTAGGTCCAGCCTTTTGATTTCAGTCTGGTCATTATCGAGCAGGTGCACAAACTCCTTTTTGGGCGTTAGCTTCGAAACCTCAGCAGCCTTTTTTTCAGTCTTAAAAGTGTTTCCCATTTTAAACGCCTACATGAGCCCGGTACTACATGAAGGGCATTTTGTTAAAAGAGTCTCCATGCGATACTGGCACCGAGGACATCTATAAACAGTTCGGTTTGCAGCAGTAATTTCGGCCTTGAAGTCATAGGAGCATTTTTTGCATTTATCGATATCCAGATCGTTTAAGGTCTCGCATTTGGGGCATTTCCTGCGGAACATGCTTTTAACATGAACACCGCATCCGGGACAGCGCTCCATGTCAAGGCTTATTGAGGCATCGCAGTTTGGGCATTTGGCGGTTTGTGCCTTCGGAGCTTCGCCTCCGGCACCTTTGAAAACGCCTTTTATAAGATTCAGTAATCCCATGAATATTGGTTGCTTAGAAAATAATATAAATAAACAGCCAATAACCAATCTATGGAAAAAGAAGCAATGAAAGCCAAACCAATAAAACGGCTGAAGAATTTGCTCACCCTGGGGAATCTGTGGCTCTATATACTTTCACTTGTTAAAAGCAGGAAAATGCATGCATATGCAATGGACGATGAAATCGAAAGGGAGTTCTTCTTCAGGCCGAGCAAGGTCATGGTGTATATTGTGCTTCACAGGCTGGAAAGTGAAGGCCTGTTGACATCAGTTTACGACAAAAGAAGGAAATATTATGACATTACTCTAAAAGGAAAAGAAACCCTAGTTCTGGCAAAGGAATATTTTGGGGGGCTCGCAGGAAAATTATAGTTATAAAAAAAGTATTATAAAGATAGTGTAACATATTATAGGCTGCACTTAAATTTTGATAGCAGGCACAGTGGTAATCACGATGGTCGTAGCAGCAAGAAAACAGGGGCTCGTAGAGAGGAGAAGCGGCGGAGAGAGAAGGGTAGGGCCAAAAAGAGCAGGGGTATTTGGAGTATGGTTGGATAGAACGCGCTCACTTTTGATTCCTGAGAAGCCATTGCTCCACGAACTTGAGATAACCAACTTATTGCGCACAAAACCTGCGATAGTGCCATTAAGCCAGATACAGGAAGCGTACAGAAGCATGAGGCCAGATACAGAGGAAAGCAGGCTCGCGACAGGGTGCGACTTGATAGCCAGGGCTTACGAGTATGCGCAAGAACAGTTTGAAGAATTGGCAGGAAGAAATCCGGAAAAAAAATATAGAAAAGATGGCGAAACACCTTACTTTGCCCATTCAAGCAGGGTATCAATAATGATGGCGTATTTGGGCGCAGAATCAGAAATAGCTGCAGTAGAGTTGCTGCATGATTTGGTAGAAGACTGCGGAGTAGCAATTGACGAGATAAGGAAACGGTTTGGAGATAGAATAGCGCTAATGGTAAGCCTCCTTACTGAGCCCAGGATAATTGAAAGCCAGAGCGGCATAGAGGTAATAACTCTTGCTAATGAACCCGACAGATGGATGGGGCTAAGAAAGCAAAAAGTACCTTCAAGCTGGTACCCGCTTAAGATGAAGCTGCAATACGACCTTATATTAAATGCCAACGCCCGGGGGATTACAGGGAAGATGAAGGCGCAGGTATTTCTGGGCAAGATGTGCGACGGCCTGGACAACCTGCAGACTGACATGCATCTGAATCCAAGAAAAGCAAGGATAAGGCATACGACTCTCATTGAGCAAATAAGGCACCTCGAAGTGCTATCTCCGGAGCTTAGAAGGCTTTTCATACGCCTTCTCAGGGACAGGGAATATAATCTCCCGTCAAGAAGGGAAAGTAGGATGGTGCCTAAAGAGGCAGTAATAGAATTGGCCCCTCCTGAAACGCACCTTAGCGTGGGCTACCTGGACGCTTACCCTGAGCCAGGAACATGCTGCATAGTTTATTCTGCTGATACAACAATTCTTGATGCCCTCGAAGCAGGAACGCATAGAGGCAAGATAAAGGTTGAATTCCCGCACCATGCACCAGAAGACATAAGAGAGGAACTTCATGCATGGCTGGTTACAGAAAAGCTTACTGATCTAGGGGTCAGGGATGGAAGAAGCCTCTTGCCCGAAACAATACAGAGCTCGGGAAAGATAGTCTGGATTAGCGGGATATCAGATGTGGAAACTTACCAGAGGTTTGTTGCCAGCCTTACTGCATTCGAAATGAGCAGGATAAGAAGTGCCGGGGAACGGGCACATTTGGGCAGGCTAGGGATGCTTTAACCGAACAAAACTACGGAATACGAAAAGTAATAGCTTATTAAAGTAATTTATGGCATATAATGTCCATGCATGGAGTAAGAAAGCTGGTAACAGTTGGATCGACTTCTCCAGTGCAGCAAAAACCTTTTTTTCGGACAGTATTGCCTTTATTGGGAAC
>CAZBWC010000074.1:0-6044 GCA_964495395.1 Microcaldota archaeon | reverse complement strand
GTGCATCGCAGCCGCTGCCAGAACGTTTTTCGTGCCCCGTACGTTTACTTCAGTACATTTTTCCGGATTTTTGATGGACTCTGGAACGCTTACAAGTGCAGCCAGATGAACAACATAATCCGCGCCGCACATGCTCTCCTGCACAATTCCCGCGTGAGTGATATCCGCTCTGATAATTTCCAGTTTTTTGGTCAGTGCAGGCAGGTTCTCAGGAGTTCCTGTGGAAAAGTCGTCCAGTATTACTACACGGTGCCCCACGGCAAGCAATGCCGCGCATAAGTGTGAGCCTATGAAGCCCGCGCCTCCAGTCACAAGAATCGTTGGTTTTTTAGTTGCCATTTCAACCAACCATTTCCCAGCTCAATGGAGTGCCACGTTTAATGGCACAACTGGCTTTTTTGCCGAGTATCTCTTCCAGATGCTTAGGAGGCAAACCATAAGCAGGCCTTATTGACCTTATATTTTCCAGATTAAATGCCTCACCCTTAGATATGTCTTTTACGGCAAACAATGAACGCCTGAACTGCTTATTGTATTCCTCGGCTTCGGTGTTTGGGCCATAATGGACGTTGCCCATTGTTTTTTCCTGCCAGCGTATTTTCTCAACCATTTTCTTGAATTCAACTGTATCCAGAGAAAAACGGTCATCGAGTATTTTTCCGTCGTGTTTCAGCAGCAAGTGCTTTTCGATAACTACTGCACCCACTGCAGCTGCCAGAGCAGGAGCATCGATACCGCCCATGTTGTCCGAAAAACCGCTCAGAACGTTAAAGCGGCTATTTAGATCAGGTATGGTTCTAAGGTTGGTGGCACCGGATATTGCAGCCTTATCATATGAGGTCGTGCAATGCAACACTACAATTTCTCCTGAGCCATGTTTTTTGAGAGTCGATATTGAAAGTTCAACCTCTTCCAGAGTAGCAAAGCCTATAGAGATTATGACAGGTTTTCCTGTGGAAGCAACCTTTTTCAATAAGGGTATGTCAGTACATTCATACGAAGCAATCTTATAGCATGGAACACCGAGTTTTTCCAAAAAATCAACCGCAGTGGAATCGAATGGAGTGGAGAAAAATGTTAGCCCCAGTCCCTCAGCTTTTTTCTTTAGGGCAGCATGCCACTCCCAAGGCATATACGCTTCCTTATATAGCTCATAAAAGGTTTTTCCTTTCCAGCTTGATGGATTGTCTTTGCCCCCAACATTAAACCATTTTTCATGGGAATCAATAGTGATAGTATCAGGAGTAAATGTCTGGAATTTGACAGCATCAGCACCAGCATGAGCAGCAGCGTCAATCAAAGCCATTGCCTGCTCCAGTTTTTGCTGGTGATTACAAGAAATTTCAGCAACTATGAAAACAGGCTCGCCTTTCCCAATTACCGTATTCCCTATTTTTATTTTTTTCATCAGAGGCTCACCAGATGCTTGACTGTTTGTATTACCTTATCGACATCTGAATCAGATATTGATGGGAATATAGGCAAGGTAATCAACCTGGAATAGATGTCTTCAGTTACAGGGTAGTCCTTTCCAGTAAGCTTCATGTATGCATAAAGGCTGAATTTGTAGATAGGCACATAATGAACATTCACACCGATGCCATTTTCACGCATCTTTACAAAAAAGCTGTCGCGGTCAATAGTTTTATCCAGAAGTATAGGGTATATGTGCCATCCGGATTTTACACCTGCAATTTGCTTCTGGAATGCCACTTCAGGAACATGCGAAAATGCTTCATTGTATCGTGCTGCTATCTGGCGCCTGCGTGCAATGAACATGTCGAGCTTTTTAATCTGGGATATGCCGAGCGCACATTGGAAGTCAGTGATGCGATAGTTTCGCCCGAGAAGCACAATGTCGTATTTATAGCTGGTACGCTCTGATATGCCTTTGTCCATTCCATGGCTTCTGAGCATTCTGAGGCGCTTGGCGAATTCATCATTATTGGTGGTCACCGCCCCACCTTCGCCAGTTGTAATAGGCTTCACTGGATGAAAGCTCAGGACAGACAAATCAGCAAAGCTGCCGACCTTTTTGCCTTGGTATTCGGCACCAAAAGAATGCGAAGCATCTTCGATTAGATAAAGCCCATTAGCATCAGCAATTTCCTTTAATTCGTCCAACATGCAGGGCTGTCCGGCATAATCAACGCATATGATGGCTTTTGTTTTAGGCGTAATTTTCTTTTTTACTTCTGTCGGGCTGATGTTAAATGTGTTTTTATCAATATCGGCAAAAACAGGCTTGTGGCCATTATAGAGAATGCAATTGGCGTCGGCAACAAAAGTAAGAGGAGTAGTAATAATTTCACTGCCCTGAGGCAGGTTTAATGCAGCCACTGCGATATCCAGGGCACTTGTGCCTGAATTTACGGCAACAGCATGCTTTGCACCAGTATATAAACAGAGTTCCTGCTCAAACTGCTCAACTTTAGGGCCACAGGTTATCCAGTCATGCTTCAATGCAGATGAGACCACGGCAATATCAGAATCATCTATGGTCTGCTTGCCATAAGGTATGATGGCCATAGAATCATATCCATCCTTCTTTGCTTAGCATGCTTTTGATTTTATCCTTGGAAATCAGGAATTTTGAGCCCCCACTAATGTAGGAAAAATCAGCTGGAACATGTTTTCCGCCTACAACTGCCTCACTCTTCCAGAATGCATGCTCAGGCTCAATGAGGTAGTGGTTATCGAATTCTTTGGTGTGCCTTGCTTCTTCAGGCGTAATCAGAATTTCATGAAGCTTTTCTCCAGGCCGTATTCCTATGACTTTTTTCTTGGCTTCAGGAGCCATAATATCCGCAAGATCAGATATCCTGGTACTTGGTAGTTTAGGTATGAAAATTTCCCCGCCTTTCATTAACTCGAGCGACTGCATGACGAATTTTGCACCTTGCTCCAGCGTTATCCAGAACCGGGTCATCTGCATATCAGTTATGGAAACTTCGCCTGTGTCACGCTGCTTTTTGAATAGAGGTATAACGCTACCATTGCTCCCTATCACGTTTCCGTATCTGACACAGCTGAATCTA
Source organism: Microcaldota archaeon (assembly GCA_964495395.1). Taxonomy (GTDB): domain Archaea; phylum Micrarchaeota; class Micrarchaeia; order Anstonellales; family Bilamarchaeaceae; genus DATDYG01. The sequence goes on along the minus strand of CAZBWC010000074.1, from coordinate 3,006 downwards.
GTATCCTTGCTGCCAACGTATGAGTTAGCCTGTACAAAAAGTTTCTCTGCAACGAGTTTTGTCGAACCATACAGGTTCACGGGCTGAACTGCCTTGTCAGTGCTTAAGGCAATGACCTTGTCCACTGAACTATCTATTGCAGCATTGATTACGTTTTCCGCGCCAACGATATTCGTTTTGATTGCCTCGATAGGATTGTACTCACAAACTGGAACGTGCTTAAGTGCAGCCGCATGAACTACAATATCGACGTCATTCATAGCCCGTTGAAGGCGAACCTTATCGCGAACATCGCCTATAAAAAATCTCAGGCGGTCATCATGAAATTCGCGCTCCATGTCAACCTGTTTATGCTCGCCCCGGGAATAGATACGAATGACGCGCGGCTTATGTTCGCGCAATAGCACTTCAACGAATTTTTTGCCAAATGAGCCTGTACCGCCCGTAACTAGGATAACCTTATCATCAAATATATTAGCCATTAAGACACCTGAGAATATAGAGTATAGGTATAAGTGTTATTAAATTTATAGCTTGGTATAAAATAATGAGAGAAAAGGCAGTAATGGCAAAGGGATCTGCTTGGATTTTTTCAGGGCAGATACTGACAAAATTAATCTCTTTTATTTACACGATAATAATAGCCAGGATACTGATTGAGGAAGAAATAGGCTTATTTTACCTGGCACTTAGTGTTTTGGGAATTTTGTACTTATTCACAGATTTAGGGCTCATATATGCGCTTAACAGATATGTGCCATACTTGTATGGAAGAAAGGAATTCGGAAAACTTAGGTCCCTTGTAGGCTTGAGTTATATTGGGGGAGGAACGCTAACGCTTATTTTTGCAGCAGCAGTATTTTTGCTAGAAGGAACCATATCGGACGCAGCATACCAGCCGGCAATAAAACCAATAATAGAAATGCTGGCACTTTGGCTTTTTGTCAAGGAGATAGATGATATCAATCAGGGCATACTGGCAGGCCGTAAAAAAGTCAAAGAGTTGCAGATTCTTGTGCTGGGCCAGAATTTCCTTAAGCTGGCATTGACAGTAGTAGCATTTTATTCGATCGGGCTTAGTGCAGAGGCGCTCTCGGCAGGGTATTTGATCTCGTTCATATTGGTCCTGCCAATAGGCGGCTATCTTGTAATAAACGATATCAAAACCTGGAAAAAAGACGAAACTCAGTACACACTATCGCAAAACATAACTTTCGGGAAAGAGATCGTTTATTTCGGGCTGGTGATAACGCTGGCAACCGCACTTACAACCCTGATGCAATCGATTGATAAGATCATGATAGGCTACTTGCTCCCTGAGGCGCTTACGCAGGTTGCGATATATTCGATAGCAACAGGGCTGGCAAGCCTGGTTCTGATAATACCAAGTTCCATAAACGGGATATTCTTCCCGATAGTATCCGAGTTGCATGGCAGCAATGAAACAGAAGAGATAAGAAAAACAACTGCGACGTCCATAAAATGGACCATCATGCTCATGACTCCAGTTGTGATAATAATGAGCGTATTCTCCGAAAGGCTCTTGAGCCTATTTTATGGAGCATCGTATGTACACGGAGATTTCGTATTGTTAATTTTTGCTTTTTCGATATTCATACGGTCGATATTCCAATTGCCATCGTTGGTCATAGCAGCGGTTAGAAGGCTGGACGTCGAGCTAAAAACCGTCTTTGTTGCCACAATAACAAACATTTTGCTGAACCTCATACTCATACCACAAATGGGAATAAACGGTGCCGCATTAGCAACGCTCGCATCGACAATTGTAATGTGCCTGATGCTATGGCACTATGCACGAGGGATATTTGGATTCAGGTTTCCTACAGAGGCTTACAAACCAATAGTTGCTGGAGCCCTGACATTAGCCGTGGTCCTCGTAATCAAGCCATATCTAACAATAGCCAGTGATCTGATAGTAGACAACATACAGCTAACCGGAGAAGGGCAAATAGTTGGCGAGGCAATCCAAAAGACAGTAAAATTAGGCGTATTTGGAATGCTAATGGCTGTTTCAACAGCAGGTTATTTTATAGCACTTTATTTGGCAGGCTCCTTTGGCAAGGATGAGACAGATTTGATGCAAGCGGCACTGAGAAGGGCAGGAGTTCCGGCAATGTATGTTGAATTGGCCGGAAAACTACGGAGAGAAAAGGATAATTATGGGCAGCGATAAGGTAAGCCTCAGGAATGTTAAGAAGGCAGATATAGAGCTGATATTCAAATGGAGAAACAGTCCAAAGGTAAGACAAATGATGTTCAACAGTGAACCTCTGGATCACGGCAAACACGTGGAATTCTGGGATAAAAAACTTAAGACCAAGGAATTGTGCTACATTATTGAGGATGAAGGGGAAGCGGTTGGCATTGTCAGGCTAGATAAGCGCGATGATGCGTTTGAGGTAGACATAATAGTGGACCCAAAACAAAATGGAAAGGGATTTGGAACTGCGGCACTAAAGGCCATTACTAGGTTAGCCACTGAGAAGGGCATCAGAAAGCTGCTAGCCAGAATCAAAGAAGAGAATGTCGCTTCAAAAAAAGCATTTGAAAAAGCCAATTTTAAACTTAAGCATACATATTATGAATGGGATAATCAATGAAAATATTAGTTGTGGCAGCACATCCGGATGATGAGACCCTAGGAGCGGGCGGAACAATAGCAAAGCATGCAGCAGACGGCGATACCGTAAGGGTGCTTATTCTTGGAACCGGAATTTCATCCAGAGAAACAAAAAATGCCGAGCCAAAGGTGGATGAACTGCGCATACATGCTAAAAAAGCTGCAAAGATATTGGGAACCGAAAACATAACGTTCCTTGATTTCCCCGATAATAAATTCGATAGCATAGCTCTTCTTGAAATAGTAAAAAAAGTAGAGCAGGCAGTTTCGGAATTCGGGCCAGAGACAGTTTATACCCACCATAACGGTGACCTGAATGTAGACCACCGACTGGCATTTCAAGCAGTGCTTACGGCATGTAGACC
>CAZBWC010000073.1:0-6092 GCA_964495395.1 Microcaldota archaeon | reverse complement strand
ATGTTCAGGGGCGATCAGCTGCAAAAAGACATGGAGAAGCGCGGCATTTATGTGAAGAGCGTTTCCTATGCTGGTCTGGCTGAAGAAGCAGGCGAAGCTTACAAGGATATTGATGAGGTCATTGATTCAGCACATAATGCAGGAATCTCGAAAAAAGTTGTGAAGCTTGTGCCTATTGGGAATGTTAAAGGGTAGTTTTTAATACATTTGTTATCATTAATCAACATTAGTGATATCATGCCGCCTACCCATACTTCTGCAAGACACCCTAATAGAAAACCTGCAGTGCCTGCTGCCAAACCCATCAGGCAACCCTTATTTGAAGGGCATATCGCTCTGGCAACAGGAGCTGATACTAAGCAAATTCTGGGGCTAATTGCTGATGCAGGAATTACTCTGTTCTATGTTGATTTTTTCAGGGCAGTTATAAACCTTGATAGGCGGGCTAAAAGAATGGGTGCACCAAGTTCATCTACTGGTCATACATTTACCTGTTCAACTCCTACAGGCCATGACCTGCATTCACCTGGGCTGATGCTTACTGTCCGGTCTGCCTCCTATAGGCAATTAGCCGCACAAATTAACGCCATGCTAAGTATATTGTCATCCTTGGGGGTTGAGCATAATTTTGAGGTTGAAAAGCTGATGTCACGAAGGGGAGTTTCAATGCAAGAGGTTGACGTATCCAGAGAATTCCCTGGTTATGCGCGTGTTGGTGATGCCCCTCTGTTCGAAAATCATATCGGCTGGCGCAGAACAGGCAATTGGTTGCCCTTTAATTCCGATATTGTGCGTACACTTGTTGCGCTAACTGGTTTTGCACCCCACCAGATAGTGGATTTCTCTGAAAGAAGGTCGTATGGCCCAGTTACGGACAGGGTAGTGAGCTTTTACCAGGCTACGTTGGATGGTGCCATGGAATTTGCACCTGTTCTGGCAAGTGCAGCAAAAAAGCTTCATGCTACATATACTATATCAGAGCAGGTTTGTGTAGTAGGTGCTCCTGCTCACTAATAATATAAATTCTTCTTAGTTATCTCTAATTATGCTATCGGATTCCCGCGTCCCAGTAACTATCATTACCGGTTACCTCGGAGCTGGTAAAACAAGCCTTTTGAAGAACCTTCTGGCAACTACTAACAAAAAGCTCGCAATAATCATGAACGAGTTCGGCGACCTGGACATAGACGGCAAGTTGATTGAGGGTAAGAACGTAACAATGTCCGAGCTTTCAGGCGGCTGCGTTTGCTGTTCGATGACAGGCGAGTTCGAGCTTGCAGTGAAAGAGATACTCGAAAAGGCAAAGCCGGATTGGATTATAATCGAAACAACCGGTGTAGCAGAGCCTAGTGCGCTTTCATCAGATATTCAGAACGAGCTAGAGATGGTCAGGCTTGATGCAATTGTCACAGTTGTTGACGGCGATGCAATGATACGTTTTCCAAGCATCGGGCACACTGGACTTGAGCAGATAGAAATGGCTAACGTGCTGCTTTTGAACAAGCTTGATTTGCTTACTGAAAAGCAGGTTTCAGATGTAAATTCCAAGCTCAGAAGCATTAATCCAAATGCTATTATCGCCAAATCAATAAGGGGCAAAGTGCCTGCCCAGTTCCTTTTTGGCATTAACAAGCAATCCAGCATGCAAAAGCATACTGTACATACTCCTGAGGAGGAATTTTTCACCTATGAATGTGGCAGCGTGGATGAAAAGAAATTCAGGAAATTTGCAGAGCGCCTGCTGCCTGCTGTCTTTAGGGCAAAGGGGTTTGTGCTTTTGGGCAAGAAATCATTCTCATTCAATTATGTTGCTGGAAGATTCGAGCTGGAACCTTTTGCAGCTGAGAAAACTCAACTGGTTTTCATTGGCAAGGGCGTTCTTGAGAAAAAAGACAAAATAATCGGGAAACTGGAAAAGTGCAAATCCTGATCAGTGCCTTTTTATACGATTTCATCAGAGTTACCTGTTTTTTAAAGACAGATTCTCAAACTTTATTTGAGCGGGTCTAAGATTAGCATTACCGCAAGCCTTTTATACATGTTTAGTGCCTAATAATCTCAGATTTAGGTGGGTAAATGAGGAGGACCACGAAATTAGTTCGAACAGATGCACATTCCCCAGTTTCACCCTTTGCAAGCTCATTCTCAGGCAGATTGCTGATGGCAGGGACTGCAGCATTGGCTTTGCTTGTTGCACCTAATGTTAGGGCTGAAGAGACGGCTGTGGCGAGGGCAGATACAACTGTTCAGGCAGCTACTACGAGTCAAAAACCAGCGGCTAAGGATGGGATGACGTTGGAAAAGATACAGGCACTAGATAGGCTAACTGAACGAGAATACAGGGTTCAGACGTGGCACAAGGATTTACAAGATGAGTATTCTGATGCTGTTAGGGTACCATTCGGAGATGGCAAGGTATTAACAGCACAACTTGATATGTGCAGAGACCGTACCTCTTGTCGTGGAGGACAACTCGCTAATTCCCCATCTAATATACTTTTAGTTAGTATCAATGGACGTAACGTTGCGGCAGCAGATTTGACTCCTTTAGAAAACGCTTGGTCAACCTCATCTGCTAATCCTGATAGAAAACCACTTCATTATGCTCGGATAGTTGTAGAACAAGGAGAGCATGCACAATTAGGCCATTATGTGGCTATTTGGGTAGTTGCAACCGAAAGTCCAACTGCAGAAATAAAACCAGGCGCTCCTTATGGTGGCAGAGTTTATGCTGCTGGGGACCTTTATGTACAGCCCGAGCAATTAGTAGTTGCCATGAGATAAAGGTTTTAAACCAATCCAAACTAATTCTTCTTTATGTTCATCTTCCAGTTCGCATCTGCAGAAAAGGATAGAACTGCAGATCAAACCCCCCAACTATTGATAAACCAACAACTTGCCGCCCAATTAGCCTTACCTCTAGTCTATGAAAACGCCAATTTTACTCCTGCAGCTAACAATGTTCTAAATGAACAATGCGGTGCTGTTCAATGTAGCATTTTTGTAACTCTTAAGATTGGTGAAGAAGGAGCTACTACTCGTCAAGCTTTTGGTGCCACCTCAGAATGGCTTGATACGACTCAGCAAGCGACCGGAATACAGGCACTGACACCTCTTGCTCCATTAGTGCGCGAAGCATACAAGGTTACTCTAGGTTCTCTGGATATTGGAGATCAAGTTGAACAACAACATCTTGCTCAAGCTGGTAAACTATTAGCTGGCTCTACTGCACGTCTTGAAGCAGTGGGCATTTCAGAAGAACGTGCCAATACATTTGTTCTTAATGCAACTGCTGACATGAATGGTGGTCGAGACTGGCTCTCTGAACATGGCCAACAGCTTGCCTCAGCAGCCCTCTCAGCCGGCTTCTCTCTTTCCGTCATCAACTCCGTCATTGAGCAGTGGAACCAGACCTACGGCCTGGAGCTCAGCCCTGTTGAAAGGATGGGTAGGCAAGCAGCAGCACAACAGACAATGGATTTTCGCAGGCAAGCCGGCATTGCCCAACAAATAACTGCTATTAACGAGCTCGTAGCTTCCACACTTGAAAGACTGGAAGAAGAAAAAGCAAAAAAGAAGGACACAAAAAAAACAGAAGAAGAAAAAGGGGAACGATTTGCATGAGCCCAACTGATAAGAAAAAGGCTATACTTGTAAATTTACTCAAGAAGGGCAAGGGAGAAAAACCTTCGAATTCTCCAGTCAGTACCAAGCTAGCAAGCGAGGTGCGGCTAATTGCTGGCCTTAAGCGTGATATTGCAAAAAACAAAGGGATAAAACCCGCGGATTTAGTTACTGATAGAAAATTCCAAAAACTATTCGAGGCAAACCGCGATGAGGCCATACGTCCTCTGGTCGGTTCAACTGCATCAAGAACCAGCAAGGAAATCAAGGAAATCGTATCAACAGGCAGAAGTACCCAGAAGGTTGACCTTACCCGATATGCTGAAGAAGTCCAGACTGCCCTTGCGACGGCATACAGAAAATCGCTTGAGGAATATTACCGGCAGCTTCCAAGAGCAGCTTAGTTACTATACAGATATACTCAATCAGCTCTATCAGTGAGCGGTTCAAAAGTTCTGCTTCTGCTTATTCTTGTTTGCCTTTCTTCAGGGGTTTCTGCCCTTATTATTGCAGTTGCCCTAGAGCCTGTTTTATCAAGCTTGTCATGGCCTAGCAATGCGGCCAGCGCACCTAATAGCACTGCTGTACTGACAAGATAAGTGATCAGCCTGTTTCATCCACTGTATTTGCGTTCGCCTTTAGGTTCCTTATACCCTCTCCTGGCAATCCTGCCCATGCGGACTTCTCTCATGATGTTAATCGGTTTCAATCGTTTAAAAAGTTATGTCACCCAATTAGCATTATCTGATAAGCATGCAATACAAATTCTTTGACGATGTTACGTTTGCAGATATTGCCTATGAAGCTACTGGTAAAACTATTGAGGAAATGTTTCAGGCTGCTGGCATGGCATTAACTGCAACCCAGGTAAAAAATATTGATAAGGTAATGCCAAAGAAAAAAAGAAAATTCGCTCTAAAGGCAAAAGACAGCGAGCAATTACTGCATGCATTTCTTCAGGAGTTGATATTTTACAAGGATGCTGATTTGCTTTTGCTGAATAAGTTTGACCTTAAAATCTCAAAATCAAAAGATGGCTATTCGCTAAGCTGTACTGCCCACGGCGAAGAAATAAACACGAAAAAGCACGAAATGCTTGTTGACGTGAAAGCAGTGAGCTGGCATTTGTTCAAAATCGAGCACACTGCGAAGCAGTGGAAGGCATCTGTAATATTGGATGTCTGATAAAATCCAACACTTCGTTTCCTGATTATTTGTCTATGAATTTCTTTATCTCAGGTCCGACTTTGTTTATTTCGGTAAAGAATGCATCATGGCCTTCTGGTGACTGCAACTCGTAAAACTTGGCATTTTTGCCATTGGCCCTTCTTGCTTCAACCACTTTTTTCATTTCCTCTGACGGATAGAGGGTATCAGAGCTTACTGCTATTCCGAGCATCTCATAATCCCCCCTGGAAAAGCTTTTTTTCAGTGCTGTTGCATCCTGGCCCAAATCCAGGTTGTCTATTGCATTTAGTATGAACAAAAAGCTGTTTGCGTCAAAACGTTTGGCGAATTTCATGCTTTTCTCCCATATGCTCTTGGCAACAACGAATTCTCCGCCTTCTTTTTTCCTTCCATACGATTTCTGTAGTTCATGGCTGCTTACAAACTGCAGCTCAAGTGCCAGCCGTGACAGGGCAGTCGCATTAACCGGCTGCCCTTTTTCGTAGTAATGCCCTTTCATGTAGGCCGCATCATTTTCAAGTATCTTTTTTACGGTGTACTGGGATGCCACGACCAGTGCAGGTGTTGCTGCTGAAGTTGCCATAGGCACAGCCTTTTCCAGAGTCTCAGGAAAAGAGGCCATCCACTGCAAAACCTGGTTTCCTCCAAACGAGCCTCCGAATACTGCCCTGGCTTTTTTAATGCCTAAATGTTCAAGCACTTTCTGGTGGCATGCCACTATGTCCTTTACGCTGAACTTGGGAAACTGCGGGCCGTATGGCCTGCCTGTTTTAGGGTTTATCGAACTCGGACCTGTTGTGCCATAACACCCGCCAAAAATATTCGGGCATACTATGAAATATTTATCCGTGTCAACATATTTTCCCGGACCAACAAGGCTGCTCCACCATCCCGGCACTTCCGAATTGGGGTATTTGCCGCTCACATGGCAATCTCCTGATAGGCTATGGCAGACGAAAATGGCATTGCTCTTATCGGCGTTCAGCTTGCCATATGTTTTGTATGCCACATCGACAGTTCCGAAAAATTCTCCGTTGTTAAGCACGAAGTCTTTGAATCTGAATCTGTCAAGCCCTGAAATCCTGCTTTCGTATGTTGCGTCAACGTAACTGGCCATTGTTATCTCCCATGAACGTTAGGTCGTTTACCTTTAAAAAATTGGCTGTACTCTGCTGTAGAAGTATTTCACATATGAAGGGCTTCAATACGAATAGGGGCACATTCAGTTCCATCATTTTCGAAATTAACAAATCCGGTCACATAAACATTTACCGGTATTC
>CAZBWC010000072.1:0-6120 GCA_964495395.1 Microcaldota archaeon | reverse complement strand
GCACCAAAACCAGAACCTGCATCACCCAAACCGATAGAGGGCATCATGCCAGTAAGTAATAGTACCAATGAGACTACAGATGTTACAATACCGGATAAGAGTGCTGCAATTGCACCTGCAAGCCCTGCACCAACCAAATCAAGCTTGAATTTCTTTACTGCTGTATGACCTGCCCATAGGAATAGCAGGAAGTTTATAACCAATACAGGCAAACCCAAAATACCCAGTAAAGGCATCAAGACAGCCAAGACCATAACTGCCACACTTATAACAACGACCGCAACCATCGGGATTAGGCCCGCCTGAAATGACTTTCCAAAATCAACCATAGTATCACCTGCTTGAGATAGGCTATTGCCATTTTTAAATCCAGCGATTCGAGCAGGTCTTGGGTAGCTGTGGATCAACTGAGCTTTGAGGCGACCATACCACCCAAATAGGAAACCCCGAAGTTGACTGCCATGCTCAGTAGGGTCCAGAGGCATATAAGTACGGTGGATGCAATAAATGAAGAGATATAGGCAATGGCAGAATCACCGAACATACCTATGAAAAAGACATCAAGGGGAGTTCCTATCATCAGGAAAATGGGCGCTGCGGTAAGGAGCATTATTATCCCTGCAGCCAGGGCAACAAACGCACCTGCCTTGCCTGCCTCGCCCAGCTTGCATTTCCTCTGCCTTACTGCAAGGAAACCGGCAACAGCAAAGAAAAAGGCGTTTACAGGGAACGTGAATAGGACCACGAACCACAGAAAAGGGAATGTCCAGTATATTGTCTGAAAAATGAAGTTGAAGACAACAATGCCCAGCAGCGGCACCTTGTTTTCTTCCAGAAACCTGACCAGCCCAGAAATCGAGACCATATAGAGTAAAAACAGAGCCTGTTAATAAAAATGCATAGGGTAAGCGAATGAAGTACGGAGAACTTGAAATAGATATTTGTGAAGAGGTATACGAACCTGCGGAAGACAGCTTCATGCTAGCGAAGCAGGCAGCAAAACAAAATGGTAGGATATTGGAAATGGGCACTGGCTGCGGTTTGAGCGCACTGGCTGCAGCAAAGGAGGATGCAAACAACAGGGTTATTGGAGTAGACATAAATCCTGCTGCAGTGAAATGTGCAAAAAATAATGCCAACAAGAACAACATACGGAATGTGGAATTCCTCATCAGCAACCTGTTCCAGAATGTGCAAGGCACGTTTGATTGCATACTGTTTAATCCCCCGTATGTTCCAACTGAAAGCAGCGAACGAAAAGACGCACTCAGCAAAGCATGGGATGGAGGCAAAGACGGCAGGGCAGTGCTCGAACGGTTTTTGGATGAATTTGAGCCGCATCTGAACAGCAAAGGTTGCCTGCTTTTGATACAAAGCAGCCTCAATGATAAGGAAAAAACAATTGCCAAACTATGCGAAGTAGGCATGAAAACAGAAATAACCGAAGAAAAATCCTTTTTTTTCGAAAGGCTTTATGTCGTAAAGGCGACCAAAAAGTATTAAAAGCTTGAGTTTTAGTTTCTAATAAAGACTAGAATATGATATACGTGATAAATATGGTAAACCAAGAAGTAGCAAACGGAGCCTCTGCCGTATCCGGGACTTTTTCAGATCCTGCAGGATACGTCGAGGTATTGAAAACCGGACTCATGAATGGAATTGGTGATTTTGCCCAGGCATTGCCGGGCATGGTATTGGGCCTTATAGCAGCAATAGTAATATTACTTGTTGGCTGGCTCATTGCCAAGGCAGTAGCCGAGGTAGTAAGAAGGGTACTGGACGCAGTAAAGCTTGAAAGCTTCCTTGCAGTACACAAGGTCGAAGAATCCCTTGGTAAGGTAAGGCTGACTGATGTTGCAGTACAGGTTGTGAAATACTATGTGTTGCTTGTATTCGTACAGGTAGCTGTAGCATTCCTGGAATTCGGAACCTTGACAACCTATCTGGGCGGCCTAATAGGATTCGCACCAGTGGCTATAGGAGCATCACTCGTAGTGGTATTGTCTGCAATAGCAGGCGAGTTTATCAAGCAGAAGATACTCGAAGTGCATGACAAGGAAACATATATGCGCGCAATTGCAAAAGGAGCCAAATATGTGGTATTGTTCACAGGTGTAATGGTTGGACTTGATACCCTAGGCTTCCAGACAGCAATAGTGCAGCAGACATTCCTTTCATTGCTCCAGGCTGTTGGTTATGCCTTTGCACTGGCAGTAGGCCTTGCATTCGGTTTCGGCGGACAGGACGCAGCAAAGGACTGGATAGACCACTGGAAGAAGAGAATGCACCTTTGAAGAAACTTTTTGTAAAAGTTTCATCAAAACCCTTTTTTTATTTTTTTCCCTTTATTTTTATTTGAGCCAATAGTTAGATTGATAAATAAGTTGTTGCCTAATTAGAGTATTAATGATTTATTTACGGGTAAAGAGCTAAGGCAATTAAGGTTTGCCTGAGTTCGCTCATTGTGATGACATGAACAACCTCTGAGGCTTTCAGGTTCGCCTGAAAGACGATGACGATGTCAACAGCGTCTGATAAAAAATATATAGAGATTGGTATGAGACCCTTCGCCTGTGATTCAGTAATAATAAAAGATGGCAAAATACTGCTGATACTGAGAGGCGGGGAGCCATTCAAAGGAGAATGGGCTTTGCCCGGCGGCAGGAGTGAGGATAATGAAACAGCTGAACAGTGCCTTGTGCGGGAAGCAAAAGAAGAAACTGGCCTTGATGTTGAACCTATAAAACTCATAGGCATTTACAGCGCACCAGAAAGAGACCCTAGAGGCATTATTGTTGCGGCTTATTTGTGCAGTATAAAAGGCGGTGTAGCCAAAGGCGGCGATGATGCTGCTGAAGCAAAGTGGTTTGACTTGGATAAAATGCCGGAATTAGCCAGCGACCATGGGGAAATAGTAAGGGATGCGCTCGAGATATAGCGCCCCCAAACAAATATCTTGGTGCGCTATCTATCAAACCCAGAGACACGTTATTTACTGCCAATCCGAATTACTTTCTGGGTTTGAGATAATATAACTGCAAACTGAGCGTAATGAGAACTTATTTATATCCGTCTCCAGCCCAAGGGAATTTTTGCATGGCAGCTATGTCCTCAGCTGGAACTTCTGCCACCACCTGGAACCAGTGTGATGCCCTATGATAGGCCAGTATAGACCGCCCATAACGAGCCACAATACCAACATAAGAGCCATTTAGCCTATGAAAAAGACAGGCAGCTACAGAATATGATGCGACTTTAGTGCCATGAGGAACCCATGTTTCAGTATGTAGCGCATACCAGCCATCTTGGCCAGGGAAATCGAGGACTATAACTAATCGTGTATCAGGAATAAGCAATTGAATTTCGCTCACAGTTCTAAGGCTAGTTTTCAAAAGCCGTTCGGTGCCATCTCTTTGCAGCATCTCTTTGAGAGTTCGTTGTTTACCCTCGATCGTATAGGCAACATCTGCTGTGCTTAGGCCTAAAGTCGCAAGTGCAGCACGGTTTTCCCCTTGGTATTTACCTGTTGCCAAAACAACCTTTGGCGCACCACGAGGAGCAAAAACTACTTCTTTACCTAATTTGGCCCCATGTTTTTCATAAGCAATAGAAACATCAACAAGAAATTCAGGCCGTTCTGATAAAACACCAGCAGCAAGTGCAGCATCAGCTACCTGAGGCGACACAACCTTAAGGTGGGTTCTATACCGTGAATTAAAACGTTCCACCAGGGGATGGACATTAAATAAACCGGTTGAGCGTGTTGAGCGATTGCCCCTAATAACTACAAGGTTTTTGGTTTTACCCCTAACTTGTACTGACAATAAGCCAGTCGCATGAAGATTAGCGGACATAAAGATAGTTTGTGTGCCAATGATTAAAAATCCACTTTTCTACACACTAGAAGATGCAGGCAAACTATTTCGGATTTTCCATTATGCCTATGTCGCCAAGCGTGACCAGGTCATCGCCAGGGCCGCTATACTTCATTGCCCGCCTGACAGCATCGCGTGCAGAGCGCACATCATCATAAAGCCTGCGCAACTCGTCGCGTATCTGGTTAAGCTCTGTTTCTATCGGCTTTATCGAGCCTTCGCACTCAGTAATGTCCTTTTCAACGAGCCTGATTTTTCTTCGGGCCCATTCAATCTCGCGGACTTCCTTAAGGCGCTCCTCAAGCTTGTTTATCTCCTTAAGCCATTCCCGCTCCAGGCGAGGGGTGTAAGCCTGTGTGGATATCCTGAATTCCATCGCATTTTTCTGCCTCTTGAGAGGGCCGATGTTAACATCACGCGTCTGGTCAACGAATGGCTTGAGTGCCTTGTGCTCATACTGCTTGTAGCGTAAGCGCTTGTTAAGTACCTTTATCTGTTCAAGCAGTTCAGCTTTCTTCTTTTCGAGCACGGAAATTCTCGATTCTATCTCCTCAACATCCATTAAACCACATAAAAATAGTTGATACGGGATATATAGAAAAATATGTTTAAAAATATGCTGAAAGTGCCCGCAATTCAGTAAGCACCTGTTTTTCATCAGAACTGAGCAAAGATTTCTGCTTTTCCCACTTCAGCAACTCGTCGGAATCTATGCGAACATAAAGCACGTCATTCTCTTTTATCGCCTTGCCATACACCGCACCATCGCAGGAAATAGCAACCTGCATCCCCTTTTCAGCTTCGCCAATGCTTTCTTTTTCATGCTGCATCCCTTTCAGTGTTCCGACAATCTCCCCTGAATTATTCGTGAGCTTTACCCCGTTCTTCAGTTTGCCTGCGAGCACCTCGATGCCAAAAATAGCAGGCTTGCTTTCCCTGAAACACAGACCAGGAAGTACTTTTATTTTGGCAGGCCATGAAAGCGTTGCCATTGCCCTCAGCTTTTCTTTTTCCTGTTCTTCCTTCACCCAGTCACGATACTGGTCAATGAGCGAGTAGATTATGTTGCTCCATATTATAGGCACCCCGCTGTCAGCACTTTCCTGCCTTGCTTCCGGAAGCACCTCGATATTGAAGCCCATGACAACCCCGAGATAACGCTTTTCTGATGCTACGGCACGGGCAGTGAGCAGTTCTTTCCTGTTTATTTTGCCAACCTTGGCCTCTTTGATTGGAATTCCTTCTTTGGCCAGCAGTTGGACCAATGCTTCGAGTGAGCCAAGGCTGTCGGCATGAAGCACTATTCCGAGCTCTTCTTTGGCAACTAGCAGCTGCTTGAACTGCTTTTCTAGCTCCTCACTACCTGATGAATCAGGGCCAACCACTTTTACAGGCGAGCCTGGAAGGGCATTTTCAAGATTAGGCGCGTATATCTTCACTCCTGCTGCGGCAACCACTTCATCAACATAGGCGAACTTGTCACCGCCTGAAAGATTCGGCTCGAGCAGCCCGCGTACGCGTGTTGTCGAAACGCCATTGTTTGTAAGGAACGCAAGCATGTCGTTCTTGCGCAATATGCCGTCGTATATTATCACGTCGATTGTGGTACCGAGGCCTTTCTCATCCTTTACCTCGAGTATGCTGCCTTTTGCAACGCTTTTGGCATCTACCTGCAACCGCTTGTCAAGGAAACGCTGGCTGAGTCCTGCGATAAGCATGAGCAGCTCGCTTATGCCTTCTTTCGTCTTGCCGCTTACTGGTACTATAGCGATCTGTTTCGTGAAATCGGTTACACGATCAAAGCGCTCGCTATCTAGAGAGTATTCGCTCAGTTTTCCCATTAAGCCGTATAGCTTCTCGTCAAGTGCAAGCCGCACATGCTCAGGCTGCTTGCCAAAGCTTTCTGCAAAGCTCGTCGCATGGTAGTTTTTCCAGCCATGAACCGCATCGATCTTGTTTGCTGCGACTATGAATGGGGTTTTGTACTGCCGCAGGATTTTCAGGCTTTCAATTGTCTGCGGCTGGAAACCCTGATTTATGTCTACAACTAATATGGCCATGTCCGCTATGCTGCCACCGCGCTCGCGCAAGTTTGTGAAGGATTCGTGCCCTGGAGTATCTATGAAAAGCAGGCCTGGAATGGTAAGCGTAAACTTCATTGACGATGATAATGAAGCTGACAATGCCTCGATAGTGCCACGCGTAACGTAGCTGGCGCCAATCATCTGGGTTATAGCGCCTGCTT
>CAZBWC010000071.1:0-6219 GCA_964495395.1 Microcaldota archaeon | reverse complement strand
AGACATTCCAGCTTGATGCAAAAACTCAGGCAAAGCCAGGACAGTTCGTTATGCTGTGGCTTGCGCGAACAGGCGAGAGGCCAATGAGCATTGGCGGTGCATCACCACTTACCTTCACGGTTGCCGCAGTGGGCAAGTTCAGTGAGGCCTTGCACAAGCTGAAAGAAGGCGACACAATTGGTTTCAGAGGGCCGTTTGGCACCTCTTTTAGCCTGCCTGAAAAAGCAAAAAAAATCTGCCTTATTGGCGGCGGCTATGGTGTTGTGCCTATGTCGTTTCTTGCCACCGAAGCAAAGAAAAAAGGCGTCAAGAGCGTTGCAATCATAGGTGCACGTACTGAAAAGGACATTATTTTTGAAAACCATTTCAAACAATTCGCCGAGGTGCACATAACAACCGATGACGGCAGCTACGGTATGAAAGGCACTGTTCTTGTTGCATTGGAAGAGGCAATGAAGCACCATAAATTTGATGCTGTTTACTGCTGTGGGCCTGAGATGATGATGTATCACGTTGCAAAGGCGTGCAAAACCAAAGGCATTGCTTGCCAGGTGAGCGTAGAGCGCTACATGAAGTGTGGCTTCAACATCTGCGGCTCATGCGTTATTGATGGCAAGACCACTTGCAGGGAAGGGCCTGTGATTAGCGGTGAACAAGCTCTGTTAATGAGCGAGTTCGGCAAGAGCCACAGGGATGCTTCGGGTATAAAGCATGAATTTTAGGTGTGCATATTGTGCCTATGCTGCTAGCCTACTATTTTCCTGGTATATACAAGTTTTTAAGTAGTTTCGGTGCACATTCTAAGTTATGTCAGTGCAAAAAGCCCTAGCTTCATTGAAGTCCGGCAAGGCAATCATACTTTACGACGGTGACGAGCGCGAGGGTGAGGCAGACATAGTTTTTCATGCTTCGTTTGCTGCACCTGAGAAAATAGAAATGCTTCGCAAGGATGCAGGAGGCCTGATATGTGTTGCCATCGGCAAGGAAATTTCAGAACGGCTGCATTTGCCTTTTTTCGCTGATTTGATTGACGGCAGTGCTATCTCTAAAATGAAATGCAAAAAAACTGCGTATGGCGATAAGCCTGCATTCTCTATACCTGTAAATTACAAAGGAGTCTATACTGGCATCACTGACAACGACCGTGCTTTGACTATTTCAAAGCTGTCAGATATGCATAATGCCACTGCGGAAAGCTTTTGCGAAAATTTTTATACTCCCGGACATGTTTTTCTTCTAATAGGCAGTGGCTTGCAGAATCGCCGCGGGCATACCGAACTATCTCTGGAGCTTGCAAAGCTGTCAGGCTTAAGCCCCATCATGGTTCTTTGCGAGATGCTCGGCAAAGGAAAAGCATTAAGCAAGCAAAATGCAGCGAAGTTTGCTAAAAAGCATGGCCTTGAATTCGTAGAAGGCAGGGAAGTTCTGGAGGCACAACAATGACAAATGCGCTATCAGTTGCTGTAGTCGACACCACTTTTTCGAGGATAAATATGGGTGCGATTGCCCTTGACGAACTGGCGAAAAGCACAGAGCCTGCCCGGGCGGTCCGCACAACAGTTCCTGGCATCAAAGACCTGGCAGTTGAGTGCAAGCGCATGCTTGCCTCGGCAGATATCTGCATTGCACTGGGCATGGTTGGCGGTGCAAAAATCGATATGCAGTGCGCACATGAAGCCAGCCTCGGCATCCAGCAGGCTAAACTGCTAACCGGCAAGCACATAATCGAAGTTTTTGTACATGAAAATGAGGCGTGGAACGAGCAGGAGCTGCAACGCATTGCTGAAAATCGCATCCGTAAGCACGTCCAAAACGCCGTATTGCTTATTACTAACCCTGCTAAGCTTACTGAAAATGCCGGAAAAGGTATACGCCAAGGTGCTTCTGATGAAGGGCCGCTGAATTCAGGTGATGGGCCTATCAGCATTGGCATTGTGGCATCCAGGTTCAACGAGCAGCTGACTTCAAAAATGATCGACTCTGCAAAAGCTCAGGCAGGCGAATCTAATGCGCACCTGATCGAAATAATCGAGGTTCCTGGGGCATACGATATTCCGCTTGCAGTGAAAAAGCTGCTTCTTGACAAAAAGATAGATTGTGTTGCAGTTATCGGTGCAGTGATAACAGGCGGCACGAAACATGACGAAGTTATTACCTTCAGCCTGGCAAATTCACTCATGGCGTTATCGCTAGAATTCAATAAGCCGGTTACATTGGGCGTTATGGGGCCTGGAATTACTGATAAGCAGGCTAAGGTACGTGCAGTTCCATATGCTCAGAGGGCAGTGGATGCAGCACTAGAACTTGCCAAGAGGCTGAGAAGATGAATTCCATGAACAAAGCCACCACATACGCGCCATTTGCGCAGGCAAAACTGCCCACGCGGTTCGGGGATTTTGAGGTATATGCGTTCGTTGATAATGGCAGGGAGCATATTGCGCTTGTGCATGGCAATATATCCGGCTCAGTAAATGTCCGCATTCATTCCAAGTGCCTCACCGGAGATACATTTGCCAGCCTGCGCTGTGATTGTCGCGACCAGCTTGAGCGTTCGCTTAATTACATCTCAAAAAATGGCGGGATTCTTATTTATCTCGACCAGGAGGGCCGCGGCATTGGCCTAGCCAACAAGATCAAGGCCTACTCATTGCAGGACAAGGGCAGCGACACTGTCGAGGCAAATAACCAACTCGGATTTGATGATGACCTGCGCGACTATGGTGCTGCTGCTACAATCCTGAAATCACTTGGCGTGACTACTGTGGCATTGCTCACCAACAACCCTGATAAAACCAAGAGCCTCGAGTCGCATGGCATTGCGGTTTCAAGAAGAATTCCGCTTGTTGTCAAAGCTAATCCTCACAATAAGGGCTATATAGAGACCAAGAAGAGCAAGATGAACCACCTTATATAGGTGCTCGGTCAGGTATTGTTATGGACTACATGGAACTTGCACTTAAGCTGGCGCGCAAGGCAAAGCCGTCGCCAAACCCTCGCGTTGGGGCAGTAATAGTTAAAGATGGCAAAATCATCGGCCAGGGTTACCATAAGGCAGCAGGCACTGACCATGCAGAGATTGCTGCAATAAAGAATGTTAAGGAAAAATCCTTGCTTGCCGGATCTGCCTTATATGTAACTCTTGAGCCATGTTCGCATGAAGACAAGCGTACTCCTCCATGTACTAAGGCAATAACTGAAGCAGGTATAACGCGCGTAGTTGTTGGTTCAGAAGATGAGAATCCGAAAGTGCGCGGCATTGAAGAGCTCAGGCAGGCAGGCATTGGCCTAGAGCTTGCTGCAAGCGAGCCATGCCGCGAGCTTAATGAAGCCTTTTTTCACTGGATAAAAACGAGCAGGCCGTTTGTTCTTGTAAAGCTGGCCATGACGCTTGATGGCAGGATAGCTGCAAAGAGTGGCGATTCAAAATACATAAGCAATGCACAATCACGCTCTGTGAGCTATGCATGGAGGGCAGTTTACGATGCAATAATGGTCGGGCTTAACACGGTCATTATTGACAATCCCAGACTTACTGCGCGTACTCCTGGTGCCGCAAACCCTGTAAGGGTAATCGTAGACAGCAAGCTGAAAATACCCCTTACATCGCGCGTTCTAGAATCCAATGCGCGCCGCATAATCGCCACAACCAAGAACCACGATGCGAAAAAGAAAGTGCAACTTGAGGCTATGGGTGTTGAAGTGCTTGTGCTGCCTGAGGAAAAGCCTGAGCACGTTGACCTCAACGCGCTTATGGTGGAGCTTGGCAAAATACAGATTACCTCAATAATAGTTGAAGGCGGCAGCGAACTTGCGACCGATTTCCTAGAGCACAAGCTGATAAACAAAGGTGCATTCTTCATTGCTGCAAAAATTTTAGGCGCAGGTAAGAATGCATTTGCAGGCCAGGGCGTTGACAAAATGGATGATGCATTCCAGCTCAAGCGGGTTTCAATACGCAAATTAGGCGACGACGTTCTGTTTCAGGGGTATTTTTAGAATGCCAAAACAAGTAAACACGTTTTATAAATATATACATATACATATATCTTATGTCGAACCTCATCAATGTTTCTGATCATGTTTACGAGGAGCTTACCGCGCTTAAACAAATGCGTAAAGAGAGTTACACCAAAGTCATAGATAGGCTGCTGCATCGTGCCATGGATGATGAAAAAAACAGGACCTGGGATGACCTAATTGCAAGGGCCAAAGTGCGTGATGCCTCTTTCAAAGGCAAAAAGGAAAAGATAGACCATGATTTAATCGCTTACGGTGTTCCGCATGATCGTTCTTGATACTTCCTTTTTAGTTTCATTCTATCTGGCTGCGGACTTCAATCATGAAAAGTCTCTTAGGCTTGCAGCGCAAAACAAAAACGAAGTTATGCTCCTTTCAGATATTGTATTATTTGAAACTCTGACTGTTTTAAACTACAAAGCGGGTATGCCTATGGCAAAAGAGGCATACGAAGAGCTGCTCGGAAACAAACAAATAAGGTTTTTCCATTTTACTGAGCAGGAAAAAGACGAGGCGCTCTGGCATTTCTTCGAGCTTAATAAAAAAGCGAAACTTAGTTTTGTTGATGCGTCTGTCATCTATCTGGCAAACACAAGCAAATCAAAAGTTCTGGCATTCGACAACGGTATTTTGAAAGAGCTTGACTAGACGGCCACTAGGAAGGAGCATCCTCAGGCTTCTGGATCAATACTGACACTTGTCACCATTGCTTCAGTTTTTTTATCTCTTACCATATGCTTTCCTGTACACTCCCTCTAAAATTCCATGTGGCGTTACTTTTTCTGGTTCATCTTTTTTCCATGGGGCACGGATTCTTTCAGCTAGAATATGCCAGTTGTAAGCCTTATTTGCTCTGTAGTTGCTTGCGACGTAATCGTCAAAAGCCTCTGCAGCCTCCGGCCTATTTAAGCGTATAAACAGACTGCCCGGGTACATTTCTGTTTCTCTAATGAGTTTAGCTACTACATCCGCATGTTCGGTTATCCTGGCAGCTACCCCACTCACAGCTGTCAGGTCAACTGCAGCATAAGCCGCAGTTCCGGTTTTTTCATGAACTGCTTTTGCGACTTCTACTAATCCTGATGGATTTTTGGAAAATACCTGAGAGGTTGGCGGGCTTTCCATATTTAAATCAGATCTGCAATATCGGACCAGCTCTATAAACTCTTTCGGGTGCTCTACAAATGCTTTATAATAGCTCTCCTCTTTGGCAATACGGTCGAATATGCCCAAAGCATATTCAGTTTGTTTTTTTGTTTCCCGTTGCGTTGCTTCGGCGAGCTGAACCATTTCTGCAGGATGTCGGGCAACCAGCCAGCTGTAGCGCGGATCCTTTACAATCCAGGCATCCTTAAAACTTTCTTTTATCTGTGGAAGATTTGCTTTTATCGCTCCGATTCTAGAATAAAATTCCATGGCCGGGGTTTTTCCTTGCTCTTGTATATTCCTCTCATTAGCTTTAACGAATTTTCTATTCTCCTCAACTGCAACCTTGGCAAATGCTGCAGTGGCACCTGGTCCCATCCATTTGGCAATAGCATCGTAATCTGCTTTTACCTTTCCACCTAAAGATAAACCGCTCCTGCCCAAATTCCTATTGCGTATCCTATAAGCGCAGCAGCTATTCCTATTGCTGCTATTTCCAGCCCTGATTTCCACCATGTGCCAAGTGTCGTCCTTGCCTTATACGCGCCTGTTGCAAACAGGGTGAGGGTTGAAAATATCACTGCAGGCATAAATGCTTCAGCAGCGCTCATGAAAAAGAACGGTGCCAGCGGTATCAGAGAGCCAACCATTGCAGATATGCCTATCACCGTACCTTCCCTAAGTGGGTTTATGTTCTTGCTTTCTGTAAGCCCGAGCTCCTCGGTCATCATTGTCTCAAGCCACACTTTTTCATCACTGCAAATGCGGTTTACGACCATCTCGAGCTCTTTTCCCCGAAAGCCTTTTTTCATATATATTATCTTGATTTCTTCCTTTTCTATCTCAGGAACTTCTTTCATTTCACGTTTTTCACGTTCAAGTTCCTTATAGTAATAATCTCTTTGAGCCTTTGAAGAAGTGTAGCCTACTGCTGCCATTGAGATGCTTTCTGCAAATGTTGCTGCAAGGCCCCCGACTATCGCTATGCCTGCGTCATTAGGTGCTCCTGCCAGCCCAAGCACTATGCCTAGTACATTTACTAGCCCATCCTGGCCG
>CAZBWC010000070.1:0-6263 GCA_964495395.1 Microcaldota archaeon | reverse complement strand
CTAACTTGCCCTCTTCGGTTACTGTTGATGGCGCACCTATGTCATTAAGCCCATCCAGTATCTGTTTCTTGCTCAGCTTTGTGGCCTGTTCAATATCTCTAAGCTCATATTCGGCAACAACCATGAGGTTATTTCAATCAGATAATTTTAAAATCCAGGGATTCCACTGGTGCACGCAGGCCAACAGGACTTTGAGCTGGCCACAACATGCATCAATTCAACAACAATTCCTGTCAATATCCTTTTTCTGCTGTGCGAGCTTCTTTGCTGCGAGTGTTATATAGTCCTCATTAAGGCAGCCAGTGCACACCGGTCTGCCTATGGCTTTTTTGAGCCCCTCAATCGGCATATATCCCAGGCTATCAACATTCATGAATTTTGCAATCTCATCTACACTTTTGTTGCCTGCTATCAGCTCTTTATATGTTTTCATATCCACGCCGTAAAAACAGGGTGCTCTTATTGGTGGGCAGGTTATCCTGACATGCACTTCCTTTGCCCCGGCATTCCTTACCATGCTGACTATCTCACGCAACGTTGTGCCTCGCACTATACTATCATCTATCAACACCACACGCTTGCCATTGATTATTTCCCTTATCGGGTTGAGCTTCATTTTCACTGCTTCTGCCCTCTTCTCCTGCGTCGGCATTATGAATGTCCTGCCAACATACCTGTTTTTTATCAGGCCCTCTTCGTAAGGTATTCCAAGCTCACTAGCATATGCTATTGCGGCTGTCCTGGAGGTATCAGGGACAGGTATTACTACATCTGCCTTTGCAGGGTATTCCCTCGCCAGCTTTCTACCTAGCTCTTTTCTCACTTCAAATATACTAACTCCATTCTGCGTTCCGTCCGGCCTTGCAAAATAAACATATTCGAACATACAATGCCTTGGCTCGCCATTCTGAACCCGCTTCCTTTCAAGCTTCCCGTTCCAAAATACTATCTCGCCCCCGGAAACCTCGCCTTTGTAAGGTATCTGGTTCATGTCGAGCGCAACAGTTTCTGATGCGAACAATACAAATTCGCTGTTTTCTCCATATACTAAAGGGCGTATTGCATGCTTATCCCTGAATACGGCCAGCTCGCCATCTTTGATCGCAGCAACTGAAAATGCCCCATCTAACTGCTCCATCGCGTGCTTTATGCCATCTACGAGCTCGCCTTTCTCGCTTATGAGCATGGCTATTATTTCAGAATCTGTAGTGCTTTGAAACTCAAAACCTCTTTTCTCTAACTCCTGCCTTATCTCGTCATAATTCGTTATCTGCCCATTATGGGCTATTACTATGTTCTTGTAAACAAAAGGCTGTACCTCTGCAAGAGTTGCGCTGCCGTGTGTGGGGTATCTATTGTGTGCTATTCCAATCGTTCCGAACGCCTCGAGGTCGGATTTTTTCAATGCCTCGCTGACGAGTCCCATACCTTTTCTCACGTCCAGCTTGCCATCGAACACTGCAAATCCTGCGGCATCCTGTCCCCTGTGCTGAAGGGCGATTAAGGACATATATAACAATGGGGCGACGTTCTTGCCTTTTTTTGATATTGCGCCCGCTATCCCGCAGTATTCTTTCAACTCCTCCATAAGCATAATTGCTATGGCTTATTTTTAAATAATACCTCCAACATAATAGCTACATGCCAGCTGCTGCTCATCTTGGCTCGCGCCGCAAGCCTGGAGTTAGGCTACTTCACGGTAACACGCCTTCCTTAAACATCCTTATACTTCACAATTCGATGACGTTTGCCCGAAAACTTGAAGCACATTTACGTGGCAGCATGCATTGCAACGTGACATTTACTTCAGAGCCAAACACTGCACTCAGGCTTCTTGAACAATCCCGATTCCACGCAGTGATATGTGATATGGTGCTGCGAATAGTCGTCGGAGCCAAAATCGTTGATGGCCTGGAATTTCTCAGGTTAGCAAAGATATATGCTCCATCTACCCCGACCATCATCCTTTCTTTTACTGGAGACACCCAGTTACACCCTCCAGACGTTCCTAATACTGATGCGATTGTTGCTAAAACAGGGGCACAAGTCCTCCAAGACTTGGATGCTACTTTAAGGGTACTGTGCTTCAAGAAACCCGCGCCTGCAGTTGAACCTCTGCAGGGATAGCCTAGCTGGCGTTTAGCTTCTTTTATCCATAAACTACAATATTTAAGTATTGTTCGCGGCACAACCAGTTAGGT
This sequence comes from Microcaldota archaeon, assembly GCA_964495395.1. Classification (GTDB taxonomy): domain Archaea; phylum Micrarchaeota; class Micrarchaeia; order Anstonellales; family Bilamarchaeaceae; genus DATDYG01. The sequence continues at coordinate 4,062 of CAZBWC010000070.1, read as the reverse complement.
ACATATGAGCTTCACCGCTAAATATAGAATACCTACCCTCATGCAGATGTCCAAGCCCCCACGGCCATTGAAGATACTCGTACTTGATGACAATCTCCGTATTCTTGAAACCATGCTCTGTCCTCCATTAAGGGAAGCAAGGCACACCGTTTTCACTGCCACGAATGCTGAAGATGCCATGGCTATTTTCAAGCGTGAATCCCCAGACCTGGTTCTTTCTGACATAAGTCTGAGCTTCACGTTGACTGGTAACGAGCATGATGGAACGTTCTTCATAACCCAGATAAAAACCGCCTCTCCAACCACTCCGTGTATAGCTATGTCTGGTTTTCTTGATACCTCTCAACAACCGGATCCTCGGGATGTTGGACCTGCTGATATGTCTTTGAAAAAGGCCGCAACGAACTTTGTCCACGATCTTAATATCCTCATCAATGCTCTCTTTACAAGAAACGCCTTTTCCATACGCGATCCTGAATGCGAGCCGCCCTGCAGCTAACCTTAGTCATTCGCCGTAGTTTTCGTTTTTTTCGCGTGGTGTTTTTAATTCCTATCCTTCACAAGAAATATTGAATTTTATGCGCAGAGTTGCAATAATAGGCGGGGCCTGCACCAAGTTTGGCGAGCTTTGGGAGCAAGGCTTCAGAGATCTTGTTGTCGATGCAGGCACCAAAGCGATCATAGATGCGGGCATTTCCGGTTCTGATTTGAGCGCTGGTTACATTGGTACGATGGCGAGCGGCAGGCTCATTGGCCAGGAGCACATAGGTGCACTTATTGCTGATTACATGGGGCTAAACCCCTTACCGATAACGCGTGTCGAGGGTGCATGTGCATCAGGTAGCTTGGCATTAAGGCAGGGGTTCATGGCAGTTGCCAGTGGCATGCACGATGTCGTAGTCGTAGGTGGTGTAGAAAAAATGACTGACCTTGATGGCGGCGAGGTAAGCGACATTCTAGGCGGGGCAGGCGACCAGGAATGGGAGCTTTTCTTAGGCGCAACTTTCCCCGGGCTCTATGCCTTGATGGCAAAGCGCCACATGCACGAATTCGGCACTACCGATGAAATGATGGCGAGTGTGGCTGTGAAAAACCACAAACACGGCTCGAAAAACAAACTCGCACAGTTCCAGAATGAGATTTCGATTGATGATGTTCTTAAGTCAAAAATGGTTGCAGACCCTCTTAAAATCCTCGACTGCTCTCCAATAACTGATGGGGCAGCAGCGGTAATACTCGCTCCGCTTGACATGGCGAAAAAATTTACTGAAAAGCCGGTTGAAATAATATCCAGTGCCCAGGCAAGTGACACCATTGCATTGCACAGTAGGCAAACCCTTAGTGGGCTTCGCGCCACCCAGGTTGCTGCAAAGCAGGCATTTGAGCAGGCAAAGCTCAAGCCCTCGGATATCGATGTTGCAGAAGTCCATGACTGCTTTACCATTGCAGAGCTTATGGCAATAGAAGACCTGGGGTTCTTCAAAAAAGGCGAAGGTGGAAAGGCTTCATTGGCAGGCAAAACTACCTTTGGTGGCGATGTAGTTGTCAATACTTCCGGCGGGCTTAAGTCATGCGGCCATCCTGTTGGTGCAACAGGCATCAAGCAGGCGGTTGAAATATTCTGGCAGCTGCAAGGCCGTGCGGAAGGCAGGCAGGTCAAGGATGCTTCAATAGGTCTTACTCATAATGTTGGCGGCTCCGGAGCTACGGCAGTTGTTCATTTGTATAAAAAAGGCTGGTGAATATGAGAAGGTCAATCCCGCTTACCTGGAGAAGAATACCTGAACGCTACAGGCTTTTGGGGAGCAGATGCGCCAATTGCACTGCTTCGTATTTTCCGAGGCGTTCAGTATGCCCCACATGCAGGCGCAAAGGCAAACTTCAGGATCTTCAATTCAGCGGTAAGGGCAAGATATACAGCTTCACGAAAATTGAGGTCGCACCTGTTGGCTTCGAGGACCAGGCCCCTTACGTGCTTGCAATAATCGAACTTGATGAGGGTGCGCATTTAACTGCACAAATTGTCGACATCCACACTTCAAAGCTGAAGATAGGTGACCGCGTTGAGCCCATGTTCCGCATTATTCAGCGCGACGACCCTGAGGGGCTCATCCATTATGGGTTCAAGTTCCGCTTGGCTGCTTCTATATAACTGGTTAACTAGTGCCAGAATTCCTGCAATAAACTGCATGTTTTCCTAAATCTATATAAACCTAGTTTCTGACTAATTAAGTATGAAACTCACCATTCCAATACTGGTTCTTGTTGGTCTTTTATTTTTAGGCTGTGTTAAGCCATCCAGTCCTCTTGCTAATCTATCTATGGGCCAATCCGGCGCGTATGCAGGCGATGCTGCTGTAGCCCAGGATAATTCTGCCTGGGATATTTTCGATAAATTTATTGGTGATAATAACGCTGTCGAAGGTATGGCATCTAAAAGCAAATTACCCACCGCAGGTACTGGTTCAAAAACCCCGCCTAAAAAAGTAACCCCTACAAAGCCTGTTTCTGATGTTAAATGCAGGGATTCTGATGGCGGGTCAAGCTTTAATACTAAGGGAAGAACTGAGACATATACTGTTACTCCATCTCCTAGTGGCGGTCCAGGAAGCGACATCCGGCTAAAACAAGCCCGTTCCGATTCTTGCAGTAATTCTACCACGCTAATTGAATATTATTGTACTAGTGCTAATGCTACTACTATTGCGAATACTACCACTACCTGCAGCTATGGGTGCTCTGAAGGCACTTGCCTATCAGCAGCGACCTGCACTGATTCTGATGGTGGAAACACTGCAAATGAGCATCTGACTAACGGTACTGTTACCAGCAGTACCACTGGTTCTAGAACCGATTCTTGTCTCAACAGCAACACTCTCAGTGAATACCAATGCAGCTCCAGCAACACTGCAACAAGTATCAGCATTAACTGTCCTAATGGATGCTCTGAAGGCAGGTGCCTGCCAGTTCCTGCGGTTACCCCTACATGTACGGACTCTGATGGCGGAAATGTAAGTGCTACTAAAGGCACTGTCAACAGCAGCATCACTGGAAGCATATCCGATTATTGTTCTACTGGTTCAAATCTGCGTGAATTCTATTGCCTCTCTAATGGTTCTTCTGTTGTTTCCACGGTCTCCTGTGCCTTTGGCTGCTCATCTGGTGCATGCTTACCGGCATCCGCGCCTACCTGCACTGATTCTGATGGTGGAAATGTAACTGGTACTAAAGGCACTGTCATCAGCAGCATTTCAGGCACGGCATCTGACTATTGCACTACTACTTCGAATCTGATTGAATTCTCTTGTCTAACCAATGCCTCTTATGGTCGTTTTACGATTTCCTGTCCTTCAGGCTGCTCATCTGGTGCATGTTTGACGCCACCTATATGTTCTCAAACACATACCGTAACTGACCCTGAAGTTGGGGCGGTATATGCCGAACTAGTTACTGCTAGCAGCAGCCCGACCGGAGGCGACGTCTATAGCATCAGATTTAATTCAAGCTTGCCGATATGTACGACCCCTGGTCCAACAAACATATCAGATTATGCGGAGTGTAATGGTCAAGGGGACTTTGCAACTGCATCTCACAGGGTGCAAATTGCATTCATGGGCGAGGACTGGGTAATTACTCAGCTTAATGAAGGCATGATGAGACTAGCCAAAGAATCCTCATCTGGGACTATAACTCTGGCCGACCACATGACTTATAGTGCATATGCTACTGAATTCAATATTGTTTTAATGAATGTAACTGATGGAACAACATACCCTAGGGCCATAGTGTCTATTCAAGACAGTGGAGGGACAGAATTATACCTGACTACATTGGAAGAAGGTCAAACAAAAACCATTAGTGTAGGAGGTACTGTTATAATTCTACATGCGTGGAAGATTACAGATGGTTATACCTTTGGTTCCCAATCAGCACACCTGAGCATCTTAAGCGATGAGCGCGAGCTTCTAGATAGTGGGCGCATGCTTGATGGGAGCTCAGAATATACTCCTTGGTATGTTGATATGAACGATAATACCATGTTTTACGTTGTCTCTGGTGTGG
>CAZBWC010000069.1:0-6282 GCA_964495395.1 Microcaldota archaeon | reverse complement strand
CTGCAGCAGAGCTAGCAGGCAGTTCACTATACCTGCAGCTTGAGCTGCTCATGATCTTCCTTCTTATCCAGGCTGGCATACTGCTAAAAAATGCGAGGGCATTTTTGCCAAAAGGCTATGCCTGCCTCGCAATCAAAAGCCAAAGCATAGATGTTACTAAGTCGCCAAGCATTATTTTCGAACAGGTCCTGGCAGAGCTGCGTACTCATTTCCAGGTTGTTGAAACTTATCAGCTTGAGCCATTTGACAAGGATCATTTATTTGCGCTGCTGTCCAAATAGCTCCAAAGTTTCCTTGTCTCCAAAGAGCTTGCTCACCATTCTTCCAAAGGGATGCTGGTTATATTGCCCTGGATTCATGGTTATTAGTACTTCGCTTTCCATGAGCTCTACTTTTACGACGTCTATTTTTTTCGGAGAATCAAATTCATATACTGAAAAAAAAGTTCTTACTGCTCCGCTTTTCTGCTCTACTTCGACAGCCTGTGCCTTTTTGCCTGTCTCTGCTACCCCCTCCCTTAGCAGATCATATATGCTCTCAAGCCTGTCAGCATGTTTTGTGACTATCCTGTAAACGCCTTCAGAACGACAGATCATGGTTGCTCCATCAAGCAACGGGTGCCTGCTGGCGCTTTCTGCCTTGGGTTCGCGAATGCCTTTTCCAGAAAATCCTGTTTCCCTTGCCCCTGGGCCTCTAGCTGCGTGCACTTCGGTTGTGCCAAATCTGCCATGGCTCCTTATGGTGGTCATAATAGTATCAGTTACTTTATGTTTCAATGTGTTTAAAAATGTAGTGCAATGGCAATCCAGCCTATTTTTTCCTTATCCATACTGCGCCCAACAGCGGTAGCACGAGGAAAAAGACACTGTCACACCATCCTACTGGCGGGGCGTCGAACGCAGGCTGCTCAGGTGGTGGCTCATCACAGTTTTTAACCGCCATCGCAACGCACACATCGCTCTGTACAAAGCAATTATCAAGAGAGCCCGCTTCGCAATCAAGAATATCGTTGCCGCTTGAGTATATCGCCTTGCAGGTTTCGAGCCTATCACGGCAGGTGTCTATTGCCGGACACGAGCCCATTTTGTATTTTATGCTTTCAACCGGATAGGCAGTGAAGAGGCAGGCAACCCCGCTTCCCTGGTATTTTTCATAGCATTCCTTGTCCATTTTTCCATCAGCATCAAAGGTGCATTTGCTGCACGATGTGCTGTAACTCTTGCTTGCGCAGGTTGCCGCGTATCCAATTCCCAAAACAATCAGCGCCAATAACAGGATTTTGAGTTTGCCCATGCACAGACAACAAAAATCAGGTTTAAATACGTTCCTCTGGTATTAGGCTGATTTGCATGCCTGCGCCAGTTCAGCAGGGACATCTGTCCTGCATCCAATTTCCTTTAAGGCAGTAAGCCTTAACTGTTTGCTGATGGCCTTTGAAATAGTGGTTGCAAAGGGATATGCTATTGATGCACCGCTGTCTGTGATTACTGCCACTACTACATCTTCTCTATCCCCGTGGCTAAGCAGCACGACCTCTCCTGCAAGCAGCTTCTTGGCGTCTGTTAACCAGATTGCTGAAAAACCCTTTCTGAATTTCATTTTGCCTACTTCGGCACTTTCCAAATCAGTAATCTTATGCTTTCTTCCAAGTGCCCGCCTCAGCAGGTCGTAAATATCCGTTACATCATCAAAACTGCCGCGTGTAATGAACAAGGCCGGCCTGCCATAAACCGTTCCTTTGCTTATTGCCACTTTGCTCATATCCTTAATCGCGTCTACTTTTACTTCATGCGCCAACACAGGTGGGTGCTGGTTTCTAAATCTGTCCCAGTCTTTTAGTGTAGCACTTGCCGTTTGCCTTCTCATAATCATCTATTACAGACAACTATTTTTATTGCATTGGATGGCCTGTTTATGCCTGGGTGCTGCTGTTTTGGCTTTTGATTACTATTACAACAAACTTTGTCGTTTTGTAAACATACTGAAAAGCAACTTAACGAAATCTATTTATAGTTAGGCTCTGGGTATAACACAGGTGGTCTAATGGGATCAGTAGATGATGTACTAAGATATATCGCAACCAATGAAATACGCTGGATCGATCTCCAGTTTTCCGATATTGCAGGCAACCTGCACAAGGTTTCGGTGTCAAACCAGGAAATTACTGACACCAGTTTCGTGAAAGGCGTTCCATCAGCACAGCTTAACGAGGTTTTCGGCGCCGGAGAGCAGGGTGAGCTCATATTGCTTCCTGACCCGGACACTGTTGCAAGAATCCCATGGGAGACGTCGGCAGTGCGCCTTGTCTGTGATGTGATGGTCGCGGTGCAGGAAGAGCGATATCTAAAAGACCCGCGTTATGTCTCAGAGCGCATCGAAGCGAACCTAACCGCACTCGGCCTGAAGCAGGCTAAAGCATCTGCTGAGGTCGAATTCAGGGTTTTTGATACTGCAACCACTGACCGCCATGCTGCCGGAAGGGGCACTGGTACGATAGTCGATTCAAGAGAGGCACTATGGAGCCCGTCGACATTTGCAAATGTTTCCCAGGGCGCTTACCTTTCGCAGCCCTTTGATACGATGTATCCTGCAAGAATCCAGATTTCCGAGACACTTGAAGAGAATTTCGGCTATCAGGTCGATGGCCATAACCACGGTGCCGCGCGCACTGCCCAGCAAAGTATACGGCTCGGCCCGCAGCCCTTGAAATCTGCTACAGATGCGCTCATGACGCTCAAATTTGTTGCGCGCAACCTAGCCAACACCGTAAGTGCCGCGTGCACTTTCATGCCTTATCCTGTTTACGGAGAAAGGGGAAACGCGCTCAATTTGGGCATGAGCCTCTGGAAAACAACTGACAGCAATGTGTTCTATGATGCGAGTGCAAAATACGCGCAGCTCAGCCAGGTTGGCAGATAGTGCGTAGGCGGTATATTGGAGCATCTTAATGCGCTCATGCTGTTCACTGCACCGACTGCAAATTCCTACAAACGGTTTGCTGTTGAGCCTAAAGCTGCTGGCTGGAGCAAGAATGCTGGAAGTGCGGTGGTACAGGTACCTCACATGCTGAAAAACATGAAGGACAAATGCTCAGTTGTTTTCACTGCAATGGATCCATCTGTTAATCCTTATCTGGCATATGCTGCAGTCATGTCAGCAGGCCTGGACGGCATCAAAAATAAAACCGACCCTGGAGATTCGCTTGAGGAAGAGGCTGATAAGAAATCCAAGAAAGCCCGGCCTGCTTTGTCAAAAAGCCTGTACGAAAGCATCCAGGCACTTGAAAGCGACACAAAATTCATCAAAGGCGTTATGCCGCCTGACCTTCTTGGGGTGTATCTTGACCAGAAGCTCGATGAGCACAAGGCAAGCATGAAGGCGTTGAGCAACTGGGAAATGGAAAAATACTTCAACGTATGACTGGAAGTGCACTTGCTGTGATTCAATGAGCGATATCTATGGGCTTATCGGCATATTGCTCATCCTTGGCGGATGGGCTTACGAAACACTGATAGCGCTAAAGGCCGGAAAAACAAGCATTCCGTTGGCGTTCTCAATTCTATACGGTGCAGGAAGCCTGTTGCTTTTCGTGCACAGCTTGCTGCTAAACGACCTGGTGTTCATGGTGCTCAATGTCTTCGCAACGCTGATTCCGCTTGTGAATATTGTGCTTGCTGTTAAAAATAAGGAAAATAAAAAGGGCAAAAGAAAATAAGCGTGGATAGAAATCAGCTCTTATGGCTGTCTACTATTGTTCATCCTGTTTTGATGGTATGCCTAGCAGCGTCATTTTTTCAACTTGCCTAAGCCCAGCACCATCCATATCAAACAATGCCTTCAATATTGGCCTTGCCAGCCAGCTTTCACTTCCTGCTTTTATTATCCTGAACTCTCCATCTTTTGCCTGAATGGCCAGCACTGCTTCTGTTATTGTGCGCAAATCCACATTCGGATGTCCGTTTAGCTGTACCCTGATGGCCCATCCGCTATTGTCCTTTGGTCTCAGTTCAAATACCCCATATTCATCTTGCGCGCTAAACTCAATTCGTACGTCTGCCAAAGTTCCTAATCCTCTTATGTACATTTCTGGCATTCCGGCAATCTCAACATAGCCCATTCTCTTCAGGCTGCGCACATCAGGTGCTTTGGCTATATCCTCTATCTGGGGTGCATGCCATCTACCAAATACTGAAAATGCACTCCTAACCAGGCTTGCTAGTTGCTCTCTTACTCTGCCAGCGGGTTTTTGCTCATTCTGAATCATAACTTCTACTCTGTCCAGAAGCCTTTAAAAATACACATTTTAATTGCTAATAACACAATCTAAAAATAAGCACTGATGACATTGATAATGAATAAAAAGGGTAAATAAAAAAATAAAAAACTACATGTCCATTCCGGGCATGTCTCCGTGGCCGCCTGGAGGCATTCCGCCTGCCTTGCCCCTGGAGCTTATTATGTCGTCAATGCGCAATACGAGGCGTGCCGTTTCAGTTGCAGAGCTTATTGCCTGCTTCTTAACCTTGCTTGGCTCGAATATGCCCTTCTCTTTCAGCGATTCGACTTTGCCTTCCATCACATCAACGCCAAAGTATTTGCCGTCATCTTTCTTGTGCTTGTTCTTCAGGCTTACCAGCGTGTCAATAGGGTCCATGCCTGCGTTCTCTGCAAGAGTCCTTGGTATTATTTCAAGAGTGTCTGCAAATGCCTGTATGGCGAGCTGCTCCCTTCCGCCTATCTCGGTTGCATAATTGTGAAGGTCCTTGCTAAGCTCCATCTCAATACTGCCTCCGCCTACTACGAAGGTGCCCTCTTCAAGTGCGCTGCTTACTGCGCCTCGTGCATCTACGACCGCGCGTTCAACTTCGCTGACTACATGGTCTGTTCCGCCGCGTACCAGCATGCTGACACTTTTCGGGTCCTTGCACTGCTCTACGAATACCATTGCTTCGCCGGTTATCTTTCTTTCCTCAACAAGCCCTGCATTGCCCAAATCTTCTGCTTTCAGGTCTGCCAGGCTTGATGCTATTGACGCTCCGGTTGCCCTTGCGAGCTTGTCCATATCACTCTTCTTCACCCTGCGTATGGCAGATATGCCTTTTTTCGCCAGGTAATGCTGTGCCAGGTCATCAATGCCTTTTTGGCAGAATACTACGTTGGCACCGCTTGCTGCAACCTTGTCAACCATTTCCTTGAGCATTTTTTCTTCCTGCTGCAGGAAGCTTTCCATCTGGTCAGGTGAGGTTATCTCTATCTTTGCATCAGTCTCAGTCTTTTCAATTTCCAATGCCGAATCTACTAAGGCAATTCTTGCATTCTTGACTGATTTTGGCATGCCTGAATGCACTATTTCCTTATCCACTATCACGCCGTTTATGAGCACGGTATCCATGACAGAGCCACCTGCCTTTTTCTCGATCTTTATCAAATCTATGTCAATAACAGTCTTGCCATTTTTTTGCTCTGCAATCTGCTTCACGCTCTGAACAACGAATTTGGCTATCTTCTTTTTTTCTGCCACACTTCCAATTCCTTTCGAACCCATTGAAACTTCTGCTATCCTTTCAAGAGTCTCAGAATCATTATAGGTGACTTTCTCTGCGAGCTTTGCAAGTGTTGATTCAGCTCTTGCTGAAGCAAGTTCAAAGCCCTTTATTATCGTTGTAGGGTGCACGTTCTGGTCAAGCAAATCACCTGCCTTTTTCAGGAGGTTGCCTGCTATTACTACGCTAGTAGTGGTGCCGTCTCCGACTTCCTTATCCTGGGTTTTGGCTATCTCGACCATCAGCTTTGCAGCCGGGTGGTCTACGTTCATTTCCTCAAGTATTGTTGCACCGTCATTCGTTATTACGATATCCCCTAAGTCGCTTACGAGCATCTTATCCATGCCTTTCGGTCCAAGCGTTGTCTTGACTATATTGGCTACTGCATAGCCGATTGCAATGTTAACTCTCATTGCGTCTCTTCCCAAAACACGCTGAGCCCCCTCGGGCAAAACATACATCTGTTCTCCTGCTACCTGCTTAGACATTTTTCCACCTCTTAATATTCCAAAAATTTACCTATAAGTGCAATACAGTGCTCTAAGTAATTAAAATCGCTTAAAATTCGATATTTCTATATATTGGAAAATCTTTTAAATCCCTTCCATCAATATGTAGTTGTAAATGTTTGAAACAGTCAGTCTTATTGCTATCCCGTGGCAAAGGCCAACCAGAGGGGGCAGAACCCCCTCTAGTTTCCAGTGACCTGTGATCACTGTCTCTCCAACTCTCCGAGTTG
>CAZBWC010000068.1:0-6322 GCA_964495395.1 Microcaldota archaeon | reverse complement strand
GATTCCTAACTCCCCCCACGACTACTTGAAAGGCCAACCACACAGGGTCGGCTAACTATTATAAAATTGCTATTATAACCATGAATAACTCGTAAGATAGAAGTCAGATAAACTGATCCTGAAATTAGCAGAAGTATTTTGGGAGACAATTGATTAGATTCATTATAGATAGGGCTGCAAAGGACACCTATACCGCTGCAACACCGCTTAGCAGCATCCTCAATACTATGCCCCCTATGAAAAAGACCGCGAGGCTGATTACCACTATTACAGGTATGAATGTTATCCCTTCAGACTCTTTTCCCTTAGAAATCACTCCTGCAGTAAGCGAACCAAAAATAGCCGTTATGCTTATTGCAACTAGGGAAAACCAGAATACCGTTTCAGGGGAAACCAACGAATTGCTGCTGACAAACGGAAGGTAATCGCTGGCAGATGTGCTTATGCTTATTTTCCCCCGCATTTCAGACACTATCGTTATCAGGAAATTGGAAACTGAATACAGGAGCGGGGCACCTATGCCCGCAGCTGCAAACATGAATAGTTCGTACATCAATGCTGTGGCTGCAACTTCCTTTCTTATTGCCCCGAAGCGACGTATGTCCAACGCAGTGTTCTCAAGAAGGTCAGCCAGATTGCCCCCTGATTTCACCCCTTCGACTATAAGCCTTATTGTCTTTGAGAACACCTCGGATTCGACATTTTTCGTCATATTCATGAATGCATCAGGAAAAGGGGTGCCTGAGATTGTCGCTTTTGCAGCGTTGTCTATCTCCCTCTTCAAAGGTCAAAATTCCTTTCTTGCAGATAAGAGAAGCGCCCGGTCAGGAGTAAGACCGCTTCTGATATTACCAGACATGAGGGTAAGGAATTCAGGAAGGATCTCTTCTATGTTAGCAGTTTTGGAATTGGAGATCACTAAAAGTGAGCCATAAACTACGAGCTCGGATATTATGAAAATGCCCAGGCCTATTAAAAACGAATTAAGCTGAAAGAAATCGTATACTAATAACGAAGTTGCAAGACCCAGGCCTGCACCATAAGTCAGAAAATGGTTGATGAATTTCCCGGCAGGGTATTCTATCTCGCAGTTATATAGGAGCTTTTGGATTCGCTGGTCAAAAGTCATATTACCACCTTTGGCCTCCTGCTTTTTATCAGACCTATGAACATAACCTGGAAAACCACCAGGAACATAAGTATCAGAATAAAAGTTATCTCATTTATGGGTATGTCTATGAATGAGGACATTATCATCATGATAACGAGCCCCATGGTAGGCGCAATTATGCAGGTCAACATATAGAACAAGGCCAGAGGGCTAAGCTGGGACCCGTAATTTCGTATCGCTATTCTCTGCTCGTCAGAAAAATACTCGATCATATTTTTCAGTACCGAACCTATGTCTGCCCCTGATTTGCTGGCATTTGAAAGCTGCCACATGATTTTCTTGTAGTATCCTGAGGAATTGTTCATAGCGCTCTGCTCAAGTGCTTCTGTCAGCTCCTTTCCGCTTTTTACGTTTTTCACTATCTCTTTTATCTCCCGGCTTATTTCTCCATAATCTAGGTTCTTGTTGTCATATTGCTCGCTTACCGAAACCAGGGCATCAAACAATGGCACGCCTGCGCTAGTCTGCACCATGAGATGGCGCGTAGCAAACATGATATTTGTTTCTATCCCCGATTTTTTCTTGCCAGCAATCCACGCAGGTATGGTGATAGTGTATAAAAAAATGCATGATGGCACTATAACGGCTATGGCGACAACCATTACCCTTGTCCCTAGCTCGCGCATGAGCCCGGAATTATTTACCCATATACCCATGATGACCAGCAATATTACAAAATAGCAGGTAAAGGAAACCAATGCCCCGCTTATATATTCCTTTGAGCTGAATTTGCTGTCTATCTGCTCCAAATCATGATCAAGATGCGGCAAATATTTTTCAATTACAGAAGATATCGGGTAAAAGCCATGCGTAAGCTTCTTTACGAGTGCATTAGGCAGCGGCATAAGCGGTATAGAATCCAGCTTCATTTCTTATTCACCATTTCAAGTACCCTTGATGGGTCATCATAATATTCTGAAACTATTTTTCCAACCTCGTTTACCGTATTTATGCCCTTTTTGTGTATCCATTCGATTATCCGCTTCTTCTCGTTTATGTCCTTTTTGATTTCTGATTCGCTCATGTTGGCATAGGTCATTATCATTTCCATGAGCCTTATGCTCTTTTTGTCAGGAAGCAACGCATCGACGCTCGGCCTCCAGCGGTAGATAATGTTGGTTTTTACCTCTTCCTCTTCTGAGAAGACTATCTCGCCTATTTCAAATATCCTTCGCCTCCCGCTTCGCCTGTCACGGTACATCGTTACAATCAGATGCAGAGACTCAATCATAACTGGCGGTATGTCTATCGGCGGGCTCATCAGCCGCCTCAGTGTTTCGCTCACTGTTTCAGCGTGAAGTGTCGCATAGACGCTGTGGCCTGTGTGCATTGCCTCGAAAAGCACTTCTGCCTCTTCAGACCGCCTTATTTCCCCAACAATTATCCTGTCAGGCCTCATTCTAAGGGAATTCACCATCAGGTCAAGCATGTCGATTCCGCTTTTCCCCTCGTTAGTTGGAAGCCGCACCACCATCGGAACCCACTGAAGATACGATGGCAGGGTTATTTCCTTAGTCTGCTCTATGCTCACCACCCGCTGATTTTGCGGTATGAACCCACTCAATACGTTAAGCATGCTTGTCTTTCCCGAGCCTGTACCGCCTGAGATTATCGCATTTGCCTCGTATTGTATTGCAAGCCACAATGTCGCTGCGACTTCCGGTGAAATGGTTTTGGATTCGATATGGTCTGTTATTGCCCACGGCTTCCGTGCAAATTTCCTTATGGTGATGGTGTTTCCCGCTGATGATATCGGAGCGAGCGTAGCATTCACGCGGTCCCCGGTAGGCAAATAGGCATCCAAGAGAGGGCTTTGCGTATTTATCTGCCTCCCGACTCTTCGTGCAATTGAACTTGAATAGTTCCATATCTGGTTATCTGAAACGAGCTCAAGATTCGATTTTATCCATCCGTATTTCCTGTGATATATCCAGATTGGCTGGTTGGCTCCGTTTACGCAGATTTCTTCGATGTCATCATCTTTCAGGAAAAATTCGATATCGCCCAGGCCAAGCATCTCCTGTACGATTCTTCCGCATATAAATTTCAGCTTATCCTCAGAAAGATGAGGCATCTTTTCCCTGAGCATTTCTTTTGCCATTGAGCTGAATTTATGTTCAAGCTGCTCAGCCATTTTGATGTCTAGAGCCTCCTGGCTGCTTATTTCGAGTTTTTTCAGCAGCTCTATTTTGATGTCTTCTAAAAATGCCGCCGTACCCACGTTTATTTTCGGTATTTTAAGCTCATATGTATATACGCTGTCCTGCTGCATTTTTTTTATTGATACCGTTGCATATATCTCGTTCGAATTGATAATGTATTCGTGGACAGGCTCATGCTTTTCTCTGCAGTTGCCCGTTTCTTCCTTATCTTTTTTCATGTTCCATCCTCCATAGCTCAGCTCCGCCAAAAAACGAATACTTGATCCTGGCAAGTTGGTGGTTGTGAAGCGTTTCCCCAAGCTTTTCAAGTGTTTTTACAGTGAGCCCCATATCCCTTGCAAGTGACCTTAGCGAAACCTTACCCTTCCGTTTTACAATTTCCAAAACGTCGTCAACCACAGTCCCTATAATTTTATCCTGTTCCACGCCTGCGCTTTCCAACTCCGCCTGATAATCGTATTTAGCAAATTCCCTCAGGAAATATTTGGTTAGATCCTCGCTTCTCAAAACGCCTACGAGCTTTGCGTTTTCCATTACAGGTATGCAATCCGTCTCATTGACAATATCTTTCAATACTGTGGCAAGCTCGGTTTCAGGCTTGAGCACCAGGGATGGTTTTTTTATAGCGCGTACGGCAATGAATTTTTTAACATCGTCAATTGGGCTCTCCTTATCTTTTTTCCAAAAAAACTGGAATTTTTTTGGGATGAAATATTTGACTATTGCCTTGTCGCTTATTACGCCAAGAAATTCTTTTCCATCAAATACCGGAGCAGAGGTTATGTGGTTTTTTACAAATTCCTGGACTATGTGCTCAAGAGTATCGTCAGAAGTAAAATGAACGTATTCAGTCCTCATAAGGTCCCTAATCTTCATAAATTTTCACCACGCCTGCTTTTTCACCATACTGGCTCTTGCTGGAGTTTATCATATTCGCTCCACGTAATACCACATCGCTATTATCCAATCCGATTATAATTTTTAAATTTATCTCCGGGTTGTTCTCAATCCTTATAGATGCAGGGGGATCGATATAAATGGTAATTATTGGCAAGCTGTCCTGGTTAAGCAGCTGCAGCTGACTCTGGCCGTATTTATCCAGTATTTTGGTTATTGACAATGTCCCGTTTACACCCTGCAATCCAAGATGAAAATTAAGTGAATTTGGATTGCCCTCGGAAACTTCGGAAAGAGCAGCCCAGCTTTCAGACGGGGTTGGGATATCTGACTTGATTAGTAGCTCGTAGCCGTTTATGTTTTCCGAGCTTTCAGGACCCTGCTTTGCCAGGACCTGTGTTTTGCCATAGCTGTAGTTTATTGTAATGTTATTCCGTTCCAGAAGCAATATCGGATTTGATGGGGATGCATTTATGCTGACCCCGGTTTCATTATGCAGCTGTATGAAATTGCTAAATAGGCCTATGCCCTCAGCATAATTAGCATACCTGTCCGTCTCAATAGATAGGGAAACGTTGGCTCCGTCAAACGTAGCATTAATGCCGCTACCAGCCATGATAGTTTTTAGTCCCTGCTCCACAGAATCAAACTGCCTGTTGACTGATTCAAAATCAGATAATATTTTAGCTGTTTCTGAGATTGAAATGTGATTTTTTGCAATCACACTGAAAAAGCTCAGAAGAGCAATAGAAAGCAGCAGGGTGGACAATGTAGCAATTACGCCACGCTTCATTCGGTCCATAATCTCAACCTCGCCAGGCCCAAATGCCTTATGCTCCCGTTTTCCATTATGATAAATTCCCTCTGCACCGATACCAGGTCATCGATATCAGTATATGGTTCGCCATGTGAAATGTTTTGCTCAAGCACGAATCCAGATGAATAGTTATAATAGTCTACACGAATGTTCCACGAGGTGGAATTTGGAAGCATCCCGTTAAGATAATATTCCAGGCTCGAATAGTTTGCCCCGTAGAATCCCCCGTTCTTGTCAAGAACGGTAAGGACATCGTTTCCCTGCTTCTCAAGTATTATCTCGTGGTAAGGATCAATTTTTGTTTCGGCAGACAAAGATGCTGCAGCATAGATAACTAGCGCAGCCACGACTATCGAAAATGCAGCATCAAGAGAGAATACGAAGCCCCTAGCCATGCACTATCAGCCTCACGATTACCTCTTCACTGCCCATAAGCGCAGGCCTGCTTATTCCGAATGCCTGCTCAGCCAAAGTCCCATTGCCGCTTTCGTATAGCCTATCGCCGTCAAGAGTTTCGATGTAAAAATAGTATTCATCAGCTATACCCAAATATTCCTTGGTAAGGCTGTAATTCATAGAAGTAAAATTTCTAACCTTATCAGTGTTGAGTACGTTATCAGAATTTGAAAGGCCCAGCATGCCCAATTCCGACTGGTTTTTTTCCCAGTCTTCTGGATTTCCAGGACTTTTGACGAGCAGGTCGGATATGGTCACTGCTTCTGCCTCCAGCCTATTCCTGGCAATCATCCTTTCCATGTCAAGAATGCCTACGAGCCAAAAGCCAAGTATCACTGTCAACAGTATGGTAAATACAGTTATAGACAGCATGAAGTCTATTGAATTTGCCTGGCCCCTAATCGACAGATATATTACCCCCAAAACTGTACATTGTTGCATTTTTTTCAAGCTCAAATAAGGCACTGCCGTTTGGTCCCGTTATCAAAGAATTGTACAAAGGGCAGCTGATGCTGCTATTTTCGTACGTTATGCTCAAAATACGGTTTTCAGGCACAATTGTCACAGTGTAGCCTTTAGACTCAATAAACTCAGGAAGCGCGAACTCGTATGCTGAGATTTCCCCTAAAGAGGAAAACGAATTCATTGTAGTTGAAATCTTGTTGCACATTTCCAGCGCACCCAGCCTTAATTTGATTTTTTCGACTTCACCGATTTTCATGAAATATATGGTGGTGGACAGAACAAACAGCAACAGAACCAAAGAAAACATGATCAGAAACTCCATAGATGCCTGGGCTTGCATTATGCTCCGCCCTC
>CAZBWC010000067.1:440-6387 GCA_964495395.1 Microcaldota archaeon | reverse complement strand
GCAGTGTAATCAAGCCTTAATTTGACCATAGCATTTTCTGGAGGTACGCGCTTAAAAACTGTCCCTCTGCGTCATGCCTTGCTTTATGAAGGCTGTTGTGGCAGCAGGCTCTTTGATTTTACCCACCAGTAGGCAATTACAGTTGATACAAGTGTAGAAATTAGCAAAATAGCAGTGTACCAGCCTGCATCTTCCGGACCCATTTGGAAGGCAGGATTACTTAGAGCAGTCGCAATTGTGTTAGGCACTAAAACTGCAGTACCAAGAATCGTCATGTAAGCCATAAGCATTGCAAGTTTGTTATTCGGTATCTGGAGCTGGTTGTTGTAAATGCTCTGCACAACTTCCAGGCCGCTTGCAAGCACTTCACTCAGGTGCTCGGCCAATCCGATTTGAGTGTGGACTTCTTTTGCCAATGCCTCCAAGCGCGCCAGAATTACAGGGTCATCGCTAAGTATTTCAGGGTCACCGTAGCGTATTGCATTCAGAACGTCAACAGTAGCCCATAAACCGCTCAGGTAAGTAATCAACGCATGCTTCATCTCGTGTATCTGAGGCCCTATCAGGTTGCGCGGAGTTTCAGGATTCGAAAGGTTCTCACTTACTTTATCTGCATTTTCTTCGATTTCCCGCAGATGGTCAAAATTACGGTTATTATTCTCATCAATAATCCTGATCATGACCTTTGTTATCTTATCCTTCGCAGGAAGCTTAGGGTTTATCTTCTTTAAGAAAGTCTCAGCATACCGCCTGAGGCGGAAAAATCTGCGAAGCTCGGTGGTGTGCAATGTCACTAGCAAATTATCCCGCATAAGAATAATCAATGGATCGAGCTTTACATTGAAACCCTCAACAATAATAGCGGGCAATATCATTCCCATTTCACTGTCAACATCTTCGTAGCCGCTGCGATGGTTTTTTATCAGTGTTTTAACCAATTCTTCATTGAATCCTAATTTTTTTGCTATAACCGGGGCTTCTATATTGAGATCGTCAACTACGTAGTCTATCCAGCTTACAGATGCCTTACTCACGATAGGGAGAAAATCCTGGACATTGCGGCCCTCGCTTTTTATGGCCGGCCCGTCTTTTACCAATCCAGCAACAAACCCTTTTTCTTCGAGCGCGAGAATAACTTTGTCGCTTGAGACCTTGATTTTTATGGCGGGCTTCTTTGGATTAGGCGTTGGCATGTTAATAACTGGGCACTTGCTTGTTTAAAAATTTTTGGGTTAGATGCAAAACTTAAGTTTATCCATGCGCACCACTGCCTTTCATGGCTTCTCCTAAGTGTTCTTATAGGTCGCAGAATGAGGCTATTAGACAGCTGCGACAACAGAAAACGATATGGTATCGATTAGGATACTTAAGCACTAATTAGTGTGAGAAGTATGAAAATTATCAGAACACCAATTTGCTATTGTGTTCAAGCGCTTCTATTGCAGGCAGCTTCTTGCCTTCGAGATGGTGCAAAAATGCCTTTCCAGCAAGGCTTATGTAGCCAAATTTTTCCTTTGGAATCCTGAACTTTTCGATTGCGGTTATAGTATGGCCGCCACCTATAAGGGAAAAATGAGCATTCGAAGCAACTGAATTGAGCAGTTTCATAGTGCCTTCTGAAAATTCGGTTTCTTCATACACTCCAGGAGAGCCATTCATGATGAGCACTTCGGCTTTTCCGATTTCGTGCGAATAGTGCTCGATAGTTTGAGAGCCTATGTCCTTTATCTGGCCATGCAGTTTTTCGCCAACAGGAACTTCTACCCGTGTCCCGCCTGAATCAACTGCGACGTCTTTTGGCAGGATTATTTTGTCGCCAAACTTTTGGAGCAATTCTGCAATTTCGTCTTTTTCATGTAAAAAATGGCCCTCTTCAAGAACACTTAGTGATTTGCCTATGGAATGGCCTTTTGCATATAAACCCAGAATGCCAGGTATGCCTGCCATCAGCACTTTTTCGGCTTTTCCAAGCTCCAACCATCTTTTGAGTATAAGGTAAACGTCATGAACTTTGCTTCCACCTATCATAAAGGTGGCTTTTTCAGCCTTGCATGCTTTTTAAAGAGCTCTTAGCTCCCCGGAAAGTACTGGCCCGGGATAACTAGGTAGCCCCTTCATAAATCCGATAACGCTTGCATGTTCGCGATGTGCAATGGAAAATGCATCCATAACGAAAATGTCAACCAGAGGTGCCAGCTCCCTGACCAATGTTGCATCATAAGGATTGCCTTTTGTCTCGTCATCAAGATTTCGCACATTATCAAGCAGTATTATTTCACCATCTTCAAGTTGTGAAATCTCCTTTTTCACCAGCTCTCCAGTGACAGCAGGAATGAATCGGATGGGCTTACCAGAGCATTCCTGAAGCAGTTTCGCATGTTTTTCCATTGAGGTAAAATCATCATCGCCTTTTCGTCCCTGGTGGGATATGAGCACTAGGCAAGCACCAGCACGGCTTAGTTGCCTGACGGTCTCAGCATGGCCATAAAAACGCGGGTTAATAACAATCTGACCGCCCTCTACCGGAGAATTCAAGTCCACCCGTACAAGCACTTTTTTTCCCTTAAGCTCATTTGGTTGCAGGAGCCTCATTGCTTTTCCTCCATTTGTCCTTAGTCGGGCATTTTGGGTCTATGCACATTGGAAAGGCCCTTTTGCCCCCCTTGAACTTAACCAGGACCATTGGTGATTGGCATGCTTCGCAGATATTCTCAATGGTTGCAACCCATGCCCCTGTGGGCAGCGGATAGGCATTCCTGCAATTGGGATAGCCGCTGCAGCCTATGAACTGCCTTCCGAGCTTCATCTTGATTATCCTAAGTTGGTTGCCACAAAGCTTGCAGCCGCCCACCATGCTCTTTTTTTCTTCAGTAGTGCGAAGCGCACCTATAATTTCGCTGCCTATTTTCGCCTCGTTCTTTTTCCATCTGTCGAGGGTTTGGACGAGTATTTCCCTTCCTTCCTTGATAACTTCATCTTTGTCAGCCTTTCCCTCTTGTATGAGCTCCATCTTGTCTTCCAGGCTCCTGGTCAGGTTCTCATCAAGTATTTCCGGGGCATATTTTCTGAGCACACTACATACCTGCATACCGAAATCAGTAACTGAAATGCTTTTGCTTTCTACATAGCCCCTTTTGAACAGAGTTTCGATTATCACCCAGCGCGTAGCCTCTGTACCTACGTGCTTCGATCCAAGTTCGCAACTAATGCTCGCTTCCGTATCGCGCTTCAGGGGCTTGGTCACCTTCTGCGTGTTTTTTTTCTTTTCAAGAGCAACCGTTTCGCCATTTGAAAATTCCGGAAGCTCCTTGTCATCAGCATCATAATATGGAGCGTAAGAAGATATCCAGCCGCTTTCAACAGTCCGCACGCCCGATGCACTATATACCTCGCCGTTTGAATCAACTAAAATTCTGGTTCGCATCTTTTTCGCATTCTCGGCAAAAGTTGCCAGGAATCGCCTGACTATAAGGTCGTAGAGTTTTTGGTTAGTCACATCGAGCCGGCCATGTGTGCCTGTAGGGTGTATAGCAGGATGTGCAGGGTCGTCCTTCTTTCCCTCAGCAGGAGTAAACCTTTTTGCAGCAATAAGCTTTGAGGCAGTCTCGGTATATGCAGAATTCTCTGCCAGTTTTTTTATGATACTGCCCAGGTTAAGCTTTGCAGGGAGTTTCTGTGATGAAGTACGTGGATAGGATATCAAAGTTTCCTCGTAAAGCTTTTGGGCTATTTCAAGAGTGCGCGCAGGGCTAAGCTTGAATGCGCGGTATGCTTCAACTTGCAGACTCGTAAGGTCGAATGGTGACGGCGGTGAGATAATCTGCTCTTTTTTCTCAATACCGCTTACTTTTCCACTATCACCAGTGCGGTCAAGCGATGCCTTTGCAGCAGCTTCATCAGTGAACCGGCCATTGCCATGCATGAACTCAACGCCTTTTATCTGGGTTGTCAGCTCCCAGTAGGGGCTTGGCACGAAACTTTTTATTCGCCCTTCGAGCTCGGAAAGAATATTTAGGGCGGGGCCTTGCACACGACCTATGCTCATTACTTTGTACCTGTTTGCAGCACGCACTGCACCCATAAGCGCCCGGCTTAGGTTTATACCATAATACCAGTCAAGTATGTGCCTTGCTTCACCCGCAAAAGCATTGTTGTAGTCAAGCTCGCCGCGGTTTTCGTATGCATCAAGCAAATCACCACTGGTCAAAGCCGAGAACTTCATCCTGCTTGCTTCCTTGCCTTCTGAAGTGAACCTGAATACGTTATATCCTATAAGCGACCCTTCGATATCGTAGTCGCACGCACCCACAAATCGGTCTGCTTTCTTGGCGAGGCTTTCGAGCAAATCAACATAAGGCTTAGTGAATGCAGCTTCGGTGCCAACAGTGTATGAAGGCACCCATTTAATGTCGAAAACAGGATATTCGCTTCGCTTTCCTGATTCAGTAAGGGTATATACATGGCCGACTGCGGGGGCAACAATAATGCGTATCCCGTCACGCTCGCCTTCATAATAAGATACTTTTTGGTATTTTTTTGCCTTGACGTTTTTAGCAATTGCACTGGCAATCTTCTCTGCTACTCGCGGTTTCTCTGCAACAATAAGCTCAGTAGTCATTTTCCGTATTCCCCTGCACTAAAACTTCTGCTTAGTATAAATTTAAATGTGAATTGGTAGAGAATAATTATAAACTGATTTAAATCCGATGATTTTTATGAAAAATTTTTATGTCAAGGACGAAAACCTCGCAGAACAGGGCATGTTGAATGTTGAAATGGCTGAAAAAAGAATGCCAGCACTGCTGAAAATACAGGCAAGATTCAAAAAAGAGCAGCCTTTCAGAGGCTTAACTGTAGGCATGGCATTGCATGTTACGAAGGAAACCGCAGTTTTAGTTCGGACATTGAGGGCAGGCGGAGCAACGGTTGCGATAGCAGGCTGCAATCCACTCAGTACCCAGGATGATGTTGCCGCGGCATTGGCAAAGGAAGGCGTCCATGTATATGCCTATAAGGGAGAGAGTAAGGAGGATTATTATAAATTTTTGGAACTGGTCTTATCGCACAAGCCAGACCTTACAATAGATGACGGATGTGACCTGATATCCCTGATTCACACCAAGCACACTGAACTTCTGCCAAAGTTAATTGGCGGCTGCGAAGAGACAACAACGGGGATCATAAGGCTTCATGCAATGGTCAAGGACAGCGCATTAAAATACCCGGTAATAGCGGTCAATGACAATGACACCAAGCATCTTTTGGATAATTATTACGGCACCGGGCAGTCGACCTTGGATGGTATTTTACGCGCCACGAACATACTTCTTACTGGCAAAACAGTGGTAGTTGCAGGCTACGGCGATTGTGGCAAAGGAGTATCACTTAGGGCAAAAGGAATGGGTGCGAACGTTATAGTCACAGAAGTAAAGCCATTTCGGGCATTGCAAGCAGTGTTAGACGGGTTCAGGGTAATGCAGATGAACGATGCGGCAAAATTAGGAGATGTTTTTATCACAGTAACCGGTGACAGGGATGTGATAACCGTAGAGCATGTAAAAAACATGAAAAGCGGTGCAGTGCTCGCTAATTCAGGACATTTTGATAATGAGATTGACGTAGCTGCATTGAACAAAGCATACAAAAAAAGAAGGATCCGACCTTCACTTGAAGAGTATGCAGTAGGCAGCAAGAACATTTACTTATGCGCTGAAGGGCGCCTGGTCAATTTAGGTGCGGCAGAGGGACATCCTTCAGAGGTAATGAGCACATCATTCTGCGGTCAGGCACTTGCCTGTGAATTTTTAGTGAAGAACAGGGGAAAGCTAAAGCTATCAGTAATAACCTTGCCGGATGAAGTGGATGTCGAGATTGCCAGGCTACAGCTTGATTCAATGGGAATTAGGATTGATGTGCTGACAGAGGCACAGAAGAAATACCTTGCAAG
>CAZBWC010000067.1:0-430 GCA_964495395.1 Microcaldota archaeon | reverse complement strand
TGCAAGCTGGAAAGAGGGGACGTAGAGTTTAACATAACGACTTGAAAGCGAAACGTTTTACCAGATTTTTGGGGTTCGAGAATCATGATAGTGGAGAATGCTCCATCAGTAAACTGCGCATTACCAATATACAAAGCCATGCGTTGGCAGTGCACAATTTAAAAAAAACTCCAGATGGGTATGCATAATAGCACAAATTCCATTCAGACTGCACACACAGCTACAATCAAGCATCTATTTCTTTTCCTTCGGCCAGTAACTTTTCAGCTCTCTCACATGCAACGGCTCTTTTTGCAGCTTAACCAGTGCACGCAAAAATTCAAACGACATCCTCACATTCGTCAGGCAGGGTATGCCTTTTTCTATACAGGCACGCCTTATCTTTAACCCGTCAGTGTAGGAATTGTCCCCTTCACGCGGAGTGTTGATT
>CAZBWC010000066.1:0-6397 GCA_964495395.1 Microcaldota archaeon | reverse complement strand
GTTCCAATGGCGACCGGGTAAAATATGTCGAAAAGGAAGTCAAAAAGGTCGACGTCTGGCGATATAAGCCCTATTTGTGCAAGGTAAAGCGAATCGATATCTACACTGGCAAAAGGGTAATCGTTCTTAATGAGAAGCAGGCCTATGACCACGATATCTATACTGGCTATCGCACTAGCATCAAGTTCCATGGTGATGAAACAGTTGCCATGGTTGACTTAAGCCCTGAAATGGTTGGGCATGATGAAGTGGGGATTTTCCGTGACCTTGCAGATGAGCTTGGGCTGAAGAACGGTGACAAAGTTGAAATATTGCACATCAATAGGCCAGACTCGCTGAAATATATACGCGAAAAGCTTGATGGCGAAACTCTTACTGATAACGAGATAAACCTGATTGTGCAGGACATAATTAATGGCCGCCTTGACGATTCCGAAATTGCTGCATGGGTATCTGCTGCTTATATACGCGGATTCTCGGACAGCGAAGTGATTGCACTCACAAAGGCCACAGTAGCTTCGGGCGACAGGCTATCGCTGCATGTTAAGAAGCCGATTGTTGACAAGCATTCAATTGGAGGAGTTGCAGGCAACCGGACTACTATGGTCATCGTACCTATAATCGCAGCCAATGGCCTTTATATCCCAAAGACATCGTCGCGTAGCATTACGAGCGCAGCAGGCACTGCCGATGCCATGGAAGTTCTGGCAAACGTGTCCTTTGGCATTGATGAGCTGGAAAGCATTGTCAAAAAATCACATGGCGCTATTGTCTGGGGCGGGGGATTGAAGCTTGCTCCTGTGGATGATAAGCTCATACGTATAAGGCACCCTCTCAGCCTTGATCCCGAAGGCATGTTGCTTGCGAGTATTCTGGGCAAGAAGAAAAGTGTTGGTGCTGAATATGTCATGATTGATATTCCTGTGGGTCGCGGTGCCAAAGTGCCTTATAGGGAAAAGGCAGATTTGCTTGCGAAGAATTTCCTCAAGCTCGGAGCCTCACTCGGGATGAAAATTGAGGTGCTCATAACCGACGGCGCTGAGCCTATTGGAAACGGGATAGGTCCGGCGCTTGAATGCCGTGACGTGCTGCAGGTGCTCGAAGGCAAGGGGCCTGCTGACCTGAGGCATAAATCATGCGTGATGGCAGGAAAACTTTTCGAGCTCAGTGGCTTTTGCCGTGCTGAAGAAGGCTACCTGATAGCGTCAAAAACACTTGAGTCAGGAAAGGCGCTTAAGAAGATGAAGCAGATCATAGCGCTTCAGGGCGGCAATGAAAAGGCGGTTTCAGGAAGCATTCCTGTGGGCAAATATACTTACGATGTTGTCAGCGAGGTCAACGACCAGATATTCCACATTGACAACAAGTCAATGAGTAAAATAGCTCGCCTGGCAGGGGCACCTTTTGACAAGGGTGCTGGTGTTTATCTGCATAAGGTGCGCGGTGACCGCGTAAGCAAGGGTGACAAGCTATTTACTATTTATGCAGAAAGCTCGCCCAAGCTCGGCTTTGCGATAAAGGCACTGGAGCATCTTGAGGCAATAGAGATGAGGAAAATGCTGCTGGGAAGCGTGGTGTAATTACCATATCTTCACTACCACATGCGTCCTAGTGTCCTTTACTGTTTTTAGCTCCCTGATCAGATCAACTTTTCTATCTATGTCGGTGATATCCTCGCCTGCTATGAGGGTGCACGCATCATATGCTGCCCCTGCAACTTCGTAAGCCTGTTGCACCACACCTAGTCCCGAAATATCCCGCATCATTGCCTTTGTGTTACTTTTTGCTTTTACCATTACAACTGCCATTGCTTCATTGGCATTGCTGGTTTCTATGGTGAACCTTGTTATAGTGCCGTTTTTCAGCAACCGCTCAATGCGTGCGCGCACAGCCCCTTCTGTCAGCTGTACCGCCTGCGCAATCTCTACATTGCTTGTTCGCGCATTTTGCCTGAGCATTTGGACTATCTTCCTGTCTTTTTCATCCTTCATTGTCATTCCTGCCTATCATTTATATTACGATATTCGTAATAAATCAATCTATTTTTAAATATTTCGTAACTATAACCATAATATTCGAAACAGATTGATTGATATGGCATTGTCTGGAATAAACGGAAAAGTAATTCTTCGTGGCACCTCTAGGCAATCCCATATTCAATTATATGGAAAAAAGTGCTGAAAGGCACCTGATTGAATGGTGTTTATTATGTTAGCAACCAGAACAACTGATGGACGCACCGGGCATGCAAAACAGGCGGACAGCATAGGCGCTCACTGGCCGCCGAGATTTGATCCACATAATAACAGGGTAAAAGGAGTCGCCCCATTCAGGGTTCTTGATGAAACTACTCTGCGTACTTTTAGAGGTGCCATAGCTTCCGCAGAAGCGGAGTCCCCTCAGTCAACACGTACTACTGTGAGGGTTTTCATGCTAAGGGAAATGTGCAAGGCTCTAAGGGCGCAGATGGATGGCGTAGCTAATGGCACAATTGAAGCTGTCATACCTGCGGACCGCGTTTTTCCAGGCTTTGATTTAGTATATTTTGGCCAGAATGCCTCAAGCCGCACCTCTCTTCCGGCTGTTCTACAGGAAGAAGGTGCCTATGTGCAAACCGTGCTTCGCGATATAGAGCCTATATCTGAAATGGTTGCTATGGCAAGACTAACAAGAAGCGGCTATAGCCTGGGGCAACTGACAAGCTGCAATGCAGAGCAAACGGACCAGCTAGCAGCTCTTTTCCATGAAGCCTATTCAGCCTACACTTTCGATATTACTCCTGAAGCTATTCATGAAATGGCTGGAAATGGAAACCTCTTCCTGGCAGGTTTTGATTCCTCAGGCCGCATCGCATCTGCAATGGTTGCTGAGCATGCACTTATATCTGTTGACGGAACTGATGTTCATCTATACGAGCTTAGTGATTATGCCACTTTTAGGGCGCACAGGGGCAATGGCCTTATGACTGCCATGCAGATAGAGGCAATTTCAAGAATACGTGCTTTGTCCCATGGGTCGCAAAGCATTATCTTCGCAGAAGACCGGGCTCCGTGGAAGGCCGTAGTATTATCTTCTGTAAAAGCAGGCCTGCTCCATGCAGGTACATTAAATAAGCATTGTACTCTTAACGGAGATAGGGATATTCCTGAGGAAGGTAGTATGGAAAACCTGCATGTTTTCTATGCTCCCTAAAATGCGAAGTGATGATATGGATTCAATTGAGCTGCTGAAACAATTGGTTGAAATTCCGTCTATCTTTC
The DNA here is from genome assembly GCA_964495395.1 of Microcaldota archaeon. GTDB lineage: Archaea > Micrarchaeota > Micrarchaeia > Anstonellales > Bilamarchaeaceae > DATDYG01. The sequence goes on along the minus strand of CAZBWC010000066.1, from coordinate 3,137 downwards.
CTAACGAAGGTCCAATAGGCGAATTCTTGGAACAGCAACTTCAGGAAAGGGGCTTCACCACAAAACGAATTTACCTGTCAGAAGGCCGTTTTAGTGTGGTCGGGGAGCGCGGTACCAGGGGCAGGCCCTTCATGTTATATGGCCACAGCGATACTGTTCCTGTTTACGGGCAGTGGCAAGGCAGTCCCTTTACCTTCCGTGAGAGCGGCGATAAGCTTCATGCGTTAGGCATATACGATATGAAGGCAGGAGTTGCCGCTATCCTAAAGGCATGCGAGGTTCAGACTGATAGCCGGATAAAAGTTGGTTTTGGTGCTGATGAGGAAAATAATTCTGCTGGCGCATGGTCAATAGTCAATGACGGGTTTGTAAAAGATGTAGATGGCGTTTTAGTTCCAGAAATAAACGATACTAATTCTGCACACGAAAGCGATCTGAGTATAATGCTTGGTCGCAGGGGGCGCTCTGTATTCGAATTTAGCATACCTGGTAAATCTTCGCACGGAGCTCATTTGGAAGACGGCATAAATGCAATAAGCGAGGCATCACGGCTTGCATTGGAATTGGACAAGCTAAACTCTGAAATGCCTACGCACACGCATTTGCCCCGGGCTAGCCAATTTGTAAGGAAAATATACGCAGAGAGCACTTCCCTTTCACTTCCTGAGGTTGCAACTGTTGATGTTGACAGGCATTTGGTGCCACCGGAGACCTCAAACAGCGTTCTTGATGGGCTGCAGCACTCAGTTGCTTCGTTTTATGATAAGGGTATCTTCAGGGAAATTGACGGCAGGCGCATTACTGTAAAATTAAAACCCCGCAACGTGCCTTACCTGGAGCCATACGTTACGCCTGCTACAAATCTGCTGGTGCAAAAATTAACCTATGCTGCAGGCATTGATCCCAAGCAGATACCTTATACGTACGGTGGCTCAGTGGCAGATGAAAATGTGTTTGCGATGCAACGGTTGTCAGTAATGGATTTGTGCCCTAGAGGCGGCAACTATCACCAGGCAAACGAGTGGGTGAGCAAAAAAAGCTATTTGCATCTGGTGGATGCATTGAGCGGGTTTGTTAAATCGCTTTAACCTATATTTTCAGTAAATCTTAAAAAGCCACAAAACGACACATTTAAATACTAGTTTGGGCATATTAACTAACGAATACTATGGCAGTTCTAGCTAGGTCAACACTTCCGAAGCCTGAACAAAGGCGTACCAGACTGGTAGAGTTACTCAGCGAAAAACCATTCAGCTTAGGTGCCGCACTTGAAGAGCGCATACGCCAAGCTGTTAGTAGTGCTACTCTAGCTGTGGTTTCAAGCAAGGATATTGCAGCTGATATATCAGGTGGCCTTTCGAATTTGCCTGTTGCAATAGAGGAAGCCAAAGATGCTGTTTATTCAGGCATAGAAGAAACAATCGGAGCTCTTGATAATTCCATACGCAGAAGGCTTGCTGCCTCTCTGGAGCAAATATTTTCAAAAGAGCTACTGTCTGCTTCAACAGGCAGCGGCAGTCTTGCGGATCTTTTTATTGCCCAGTCCCATACCAGAATGCTCGCTGAAGTTCTTGTTGCTGAAATATTCCATGATCTTTCCGGAGATAAGCAAACTGCCAAAAATGGTTTTGATTCGGTAACTGGAAAATCTATGGACGGTACACTAAGGGAGCTTGGCGTTAATGGTGTTTTCTTATCTGAAATATCTGCACAGCTACAGGTCGCACTCAGCTTTACGGAACTACTTGGTGATTGTACGGCTATTGTTACAGCTATGGTTGAGCGTGTTGATACCCTGTTCCAGAATTCCCTTCAAGCTGCTATTTACGAAGCTGCTAAGCCTCCATTTCCTGATTTACAGATGCGCGGTATGTTTGCTGGCAGGATAAAAAATATTGCACTTGAACAGCTTCAGGCGCAAATTGCTTCTTTTTCACGTGTTGTATTCCAGGAAATCAGGAGGGAATTGCCTAATGGCGATAGGCCATCTCAACCGGGTGCTGGTACCACTTTAGCCACGCCTGCTTCGCTTACTGAAGCACAAACTACTACAGAAGTATTTACACATCACTTTGACTTATCAGCTTCCGGTCATCCTATATTAACTAATGGTCCTGGGGCACGATCTCCTTCTGCTCCTAAAACTGCACCTGCAGCTCATCTATCCTCTACTGTGTCCGGATCGGGCACACCGCCTCTTGGTGTTGACATCCAAGCCCTTGCAGCTAGTGATGAGGACCTTTATGGCCCGCGTTCATCTGCTCCTGCTGCTCCTCCTGTTCCAGATGGCAAAAGACTTTATGCCGAATCAGACCAGCACATTATTGAAACCGCCGTCTCCGAGTTTCGGCTTAGCTCAGTCAGGACACTCAGTCCTATAACTGCCAGGACTGACAGGTCTATTGCCCAAACATTAGATACTGCCTTAAGGCGTGCCATAACCTCGGCTGCCCATGCTATAGCGCGTGCAGGCATTTCAATTTCTTATGATAAATTTTATGATGCCGTATATACCTGCCTGTATATCGAAGTTCCGGGCAAACAGCATGGCCGCAAGGAAACCATCAATGTTATAAACCACGTGAATGGCCACTGCTATCCAGACGTAACTCAGATCAAAGAATTCATGCGTACTGAAATTACGAATATATTGCAAGGAGGCCATATTCCTAAGTGATATTTATGTCTGTCCACCGAACATTAAGCAGCGGAAGTTCATTGCAGCGTGGTGCAGTTTCAGCTGCAGCAAGGGTTTTTGCTACTGTGTCAGGTCCGCTTGCAGAGCGTTTTATTCATGGAATTGTAAGCCATTTAGATCCAGATGCCCTAAGGCGAAGAGCACGTTCCATTTACGAAGAAGAATTGCGCACGGAGCTAGCGCAAAAGCAGGAATCGCTAAGGGTCTCGATGCATGAGGCAGTAAAATCATTGGTTGTTTCTATTTCTGGAAACGTAACTGCCCTGAATTCTCAGTCATTACGTGTCTTTACTCAAGTCTGCTCACCTGATGAGCTGGCTTCTACGATGCTAAATCCTGAGTTGGATCGGTCTGGCAAACTTGAGCGTTTAAACTCAGCAATTGAAAGGGGAATTAATTCGATAACAGGTACTGCGACCAGGGATGATGCTTTGGCTTA
>CAZBWC010000065.1:0-6508 GCA_964495395.1 Microcaldota archaeon | reverse complement strand
ATATCGATTCGCTTTACCTTGCACAAATAGGGCTTATATCGCCAGACGTCGACCGTTTTGACTTCCTTTTCGACATATTTTACCCGGTCGCCATTGGAACGGCCATTAGTACGCCCATTAGTAGATTGCTTGCCTGCCGTATCAGCCATATCAAACCCCTATTTAAACAGCTAGTCATCCGTAAATGCACTATCCACGTCAACTGCATGAACTCTGCCTTCCTTATTCTCCTGGACGACTTTTGCAAAAACCTTCCTGAATTCGTGCAGGATTTCCTTTGCTTCCTTCAGTGAAGCCAAAGCGTCCCGGTATTGCAGCTCGCCCACGTATGTCCGGGCATTATCCAGGGCAGCGTTAAACTGCTCTAGCAGGAACTGCAACTCCGTAGTGTCGTGCCCCTTCTCGCCTGCTTTTGAAATTGCGCGCTCCATGAGCGTATTGAAGTTTTCAGTCTTATTTAGCAGATTATCAAACAGGCCAAGCAACCTTTGTTCAGAAGCATTCATTGACTGCCCGCGTGTGCGATTCTGCTCGCCATATTCTTCTTTTAGCTTTTCCCGGAGTTCCTGCAAACGCTCTTTTGCCAACTCGAGGTCAGCTTCACTAAGTTGCATTTGCCCAGATACCCAGTCCTTAAAGCTGCTTACCAGCTCTTCCCTGAATAGCGTGTTAACCCGCTGCTCACATGCGGAGCGGTTATCTCCAGTAAGCTCCCGACAGCTCGCTGATAAAAGATGCCTGTAACTAACAAGATACCGTTTGCCATAGGCATTGGCCTTGTGTTCGCAGAGGGCTTTCTCATCAGCCTCGTTATCATCATACCTCTCGTCGCAGTTGAATTTTTGCAATGCCTCGACATCCGTATTGCATAGGCGTCTGAGAGTTTCATCATCCGTTGTTTCGCATTGGCTTCTTAGGCGTTCAGCAACGGCACGTACATTATTAGGGGCATCCGTAGTGCGATTACGAACTTGTTTCGGAGTTTCATCTTCAGAGTCATTATCTGCATCGCGCCCTAAATCGCGCTCTTCTTCTCGCCTGTCTGCTGAGGATACATCAGCCGTAGGAGGATCATCCTGGCTCGTATTTGCATCATCCAGGTCGGAATCGGAATCTCCAGTGCGCTGTCCGGACTCTCCAGAATCAGTAGTTACACGATTAGAAGTTTCTTCAGTGCCATAAGAGAAAGAAGCAGATGAGGCAAAGAAAACCGAAATGCCTAACAACCCAATCAGCAATGCAAACAGCAGTATTTTGGCCATAAAATCATCACATTATAGAAGAAGCGGGTGTTTTTAAGGATTACCCCTTCAATAAACATAGGGAGGGAAGATGATAACATATGCTGAACTGAGGGAAACCCAGAAGAAAGAGATGGAATCAGCAGCAATAGTCCCCGTAAGTGACACATTCTATGAGGAGCTCTCGCAATTGCTGGAGCAGAAAAAACGCGAAATGCAATCTGAAGATTCGCTTCTGGCAATGCGTGAATATGAAAATATTAAAAAGATTATCCAGACAATTCAGAATAAGAGGGAAGAAAAAATAGCGCTCATGGCACTCCGGAGCGATAGTGAAGGCAAAGGTCTTTCCGGTGAGGAAAGGCGCCTGCTGCAGAGTATGGCTGAAGCAGTCAGGGAATCCCGCACAAACACGCGCGGAATACTCAAAAGCGGGAAGATAGTTTCCGAGAAGAGAGTGCATATAGTAAAAGATGTTGACAAGTACAAAGGATTGAATAACGCCGTATACGGCCCGTTTAAAAAAGGAGAAAACCAGGTCCTGCCTTCTGAAGAAGCAAACTGGCTAATAAAAGCAAGCATGGCAGAAGAAGAAACAGAACAGTAAGCAGATACCATAGCAAACCAATAAATTTTGGTTTGCTAGATAGTGCTCCATTTGTTTGGAGCGCTAGAAAATCATGCGTCAAAAAAATCCAGGTGATAAAAAATGAAATTTCCAAAAGAAGTGAGGATGCATTGTCCGCATTGCAACAAGCATACGCTCCATAAGGTAAAGCTTGCCAGCAAAGGCAAGACGCGTTCAATGGCAAAGGGCCAACGTGCACACGAGCGCAAACTTCTAGGGCATGGCGGTAAGAGAGCAGGCAAGGTTTCAGTAAAGAAACAGGGAAAACGCCAGAAGCTGGTGTTGGAATGCAGCGTGTGCAAAAAAAAGCAGGAAAAACTGCTGCGCGGCGGACGCACCAAGAAAAAAGTCGAGATACAAAGGTGATCCATATGAGCAAATTTTACCAGGTAAAATGCAAGTGCGGAAACGAACAGAAGGTCTTCAGCCATTCAACCCGCAGAATAGACTGCAGCAAATGCAATGAAGCATTGGTAGAAACCAGTGGCGGCGAAGCGGTAATTCTTGGCGAAATAGTCAAAGAGCTGGGCTGATTATGGACTTGCCTGAAGAAAAAGAGCTCGTACTTGTTACGATAAAAAAAATATTGCCTTACGGCGCCTTTTGCGAGATGACCGAATACAATGGCATTGAGGCATTCCTCCATATATCAGAGGTCGCTGCAAGATGGATAAAAAACATACACGAGTTTATTTCTGAAGGCGAAAGGCACGTTGCCAAAGTATACCGCATTGACAGGGAAAAAAATCAGATAGATATATCGCTGAAGCGAGTAAGCGAAGAGGAAAAACAGAGAAAGCTCCTCTCAACACGGCAGGAAAAGCGTGCTATAAAGCTCCTCGAGGTAGTGGTGGCCCAGTCAAAACAAAAAATCCAGATAGCAGGGCTGACAAAGGCACTGGAAACCCATTATGGGGATTTGTACTCGGCATTCCAGGAAGCGTTAGACACAGGCGCTCTGCCTCCAGAACTGGAGCTTGAAGAAGACATAAAGAAAATAATTATCGATGTTGCTATCAAAAATATCAACAAGCCCATTGTACACGTAGACCGCATCATTTCGCTAAGTTGTTATGATGAGGAAGGCATTGAAAAGATAAAGAAAATACTCACACGCAAGGAGAAAGATATTGAAGTCCTGTACCTGGGGGCCCCGAACTACAAACTAACGCTAACCGCACCGAATTATAAAGATGGGGAAAAACAGCTCTCGCGCATACTGGAAGATATAAAAAGCCTAGCTGAAAAAAGTAAGTGTGACCTGTCAATAGGGAAGGAATAGCTGATGAAAAAGATGCGCATATGCGGCGCATGCCGTTCTTATACGCTGAAAGCGATGCACTGTAATGTACAAACGCTTTCCGCACATCCCCCACCGTTCAATCCTAATGACCCGTACGGGGATTATAGAAGAAAATCAAAGGGGTTATGCTGATGAAGATTGAGGAAACAAATATTGTTGAAATTAAGAAGCTGAAGCTGCACAACGGAGTGCTTATATGCGGACTGCCAGGCATAGGCATGATTGGAAATATAGTCGGCAGGCACTTGCGAGACAACCTCAAGGCAACGAAAGTGGCTGACCTTTATTCGTTCCATTTTCCCCACCAGGTATTTATGGGCAAAAAAGGAGGCATGCGGCTGATAAGAAACAAATTCTACTCCGTAAAGGGCAAGAAGCACGATATACTCATATTGTTGGGAGACGTACAGGCAATAACTTCAGTAGGCCAGTATCAGGTCGCACATGCAATATTGGAATATGCAAAGAAAATAGGCGTTAAAACCATTATCACTATCGGAGGCTATAGCACAGGCAAGCTGTCTGACGAGCGCCACATATTCGGAACAGTATCGCATAAGTCAATGATTGAAACATTTAAGCCAATGGGCGTCGTGTTCGGACAGGCACGTGGCTCAATAGTAGGGGCAGCGGGTTTGCTTCCGGCACTGGGCAAGTTATATGGCCTGAAAGGCATCTGCATCATGGGTGAAACGCATGGTGGATATGTTGATGCCACTGCAGCAAAAAATATCGTGCAGCTACTTTCAAAATACCTGCAGCTCAAAGTGGATATAAAAAAGCTTGTTGAAAAGGCGCAGGAAAGCGAGAAGATACTTAAGAAGATAGAGGACGAAATACAGAAAAGTGCCATTGCACCCTATGAATCCTCAAAAAGAGCTGTTTCATATATAAGATAGGCTTGTCAAAAACCAGATGCCAGAGACATAGACTTGCCTATTTTCTGTTTTTGACAGACAGAAATTCCACGATATTTAGTGTCGAGCAACTAAAGCATCAATGTGCATTACTTCTGAGATTAATACAAATGGCTAATGCAACAAGCGATCAGAAACAGGGCCAATACAGAGACATAAGGTAAAAAAGAGATAATAAAAATAAAAAAAGATGACATCCGGGCGCCATCCGGCGCCCAACATCAACTGTAAAAGAATAGAGTCATCTTTTATCTTTTCTTCTTACCAGCTTTCTTCTTTACAACCTTCTTAGCTTTCTTTTTTGTTGCCATATCTGTAGACACCTCCAGATCTTTGTAATTGGCAAACGCGTATTTAGCACCGCTTGTCTTTGCCAATCCTTCGCTTATAGGATTTTTTTCTTGCTGTGCGAGAATGACGCCCTCATCCTTTTTATTCTTTTCCCCTTCTTCCACGTTTTTTTCGCCGATTTTTTTGCTGGAGACTATTCTTTCCTTTATTGCATTGCCTATTTTCTTTTCAAGCGCAACTATTGTTGAGTGAATAACTCCTGTACCTGCATGTTCTCTTAGAGCTACACGCGGAGGCTTTTCACCGCCTTTGTTATCCCAGCCTTTTTTCAGTTCGTCTGCGCATGTTTGGCAGTATCTCGTGTTATTAAGGGTGTACGCCACATCCATGCCCCTGCCGCACCTTTGGCAGCGCTCCTGTTCAGTTTCCCTTTCCCCTTTGGCTTTTGTTGCGCTATCCACTGCACTCGCACGCCTATCAGCATCCTTCATGTTCATTATGCATGATGGGCAGCACCATTGGCCGCTGTAGGTCTGGAGCTCGGACGCAGGCAGATATGTTCGACATTTCCAGCAAGGCTTGTTTAGGCCATAGAATACGCAGCTGGAGCAATAGGACTGGCCATCAGAACCATATTCAACATTTGTTTGCATACCGCAGCGAATGCAATTACCAACTGACATTAGCTTCTAATGTAGGCAGAAAATATAATGATAGCGGTACGCCACGAAACTCGAACGGACAGACGCCATGCTATTACTTGTGTCTTTTAGTTTGCCCGTTTTATCACCAGAACAGGGTCATTGGTTGCGTCTACTTAATAAAAGCCTTAAGTCACCATCGCTCAATACCCGGTCATAAAATCTTAAATCGTCCATGTTACCATGTAAAAATTCATCGTCACTAGCATTAGCGCGTATATCGTAGCCAACCCCGAATCGAGGCGGAGAGGAAACAAAGTTGGGCCCTGCATTTGGATATAGGTATAACAGATTGCCGTCCATAAAAATAGTCCAATTGCTTGCTAGGGTATCCCGAACAAACGTTACCATGTGCCATTCACCGTTTCTAAGTACCGCATCATTACAACAGGAAAAATTATTATCGCTGGGTCCGTCCCACCATAAAGAGAATTGGTTAGGGTTAGAGGATTGAAGATTAAAGTTGTCAGATTCGGGATTAACAGAATAATTTCCAAGGAAAATTAATGGCCCGACAACCTGAGGCGCAACTTTAGTCCAAAAGTTTACTGATAAATCCCCAGTACCAAATCCTAAATCAAACAAAGAAACAGGAACAGAGACCATGTCTGCAGAAGCAGTTCCCCTAAAATAAAATGAACTATCAACTGCACCAGCTTCGAGTAAAGTACCCCTAACAGTTGCTAAGAAAGGAGTTGCCATACCAGAAGCGTCATATGTATTACCAGGAGTCGTATTATCTGCGTTTAATGTATCAAAAGGCAATTCCAGCATTAAACCAAATGAGGGATTGCCGTCAGCGCAGTCAGCTATCGTAGTATCGCATAACTGATCAGGATCACAATCAACAGGAGCCTGCCTTACTGCCCGTTCTAATTCATTACATGCGCCTTTTGAGACAGTGTTGCTGTCTTCGCACCTATCCGCTTCCACTACTTGTCTTCTGCCCTGGGTTTCTACTGCTGCCTTAACTTCTTCATCCCTAGCACAAACAAGCGGAGCTTCGGTACATGCAGGAGGCGATCCTCCGCATTCTTCGATGTCAGAGCATTCATGAGAATTGCTACTAATATTAGAACCATTGCAAAATCTAGTTACTAGGTTATATAGGTCCGAACATCCATGCCTAAGATCTTGCAATATAGTTCTGCCTTGCGTCTGGACTGCGCCTCCTGCATCTTCTTCACAGGTAACTGGTGCATCTGTGCATGTTGTTGCTTCTGCTTCACCGCTGCATTCCTGTACTGGACCGCAATCAGATGGAACGTCTTCAATATTTGAGCCGTTGCATATTCTTAGAAGCCTTGTGTAGGCGTCTGAACAGGTGTGTCTCAGGTTTTGCAAGGTGGTTCTGCCTTGCGTCTGGACTGCGCCTCCTGCATCTTCTTCACAGGTAACTGGTGCATCTGTGCATGTTGTTGCTTCTG
>CAZBWC010000064.1:0-6575 GCA_964495395.1 Microcaldota archaeon | reverse complement strand
CTTTTTAAAATCTTTAAGGTTGAGAAGAATTTTTTCCAGCAGAAAGCCGGCTGTCCGCAGAATGCCAACAAAGAAAAAGCTGAGCAAATTTACCCATAAAATTCTACCTTTGAATAGTCTTAAAGAGATTATTATATAATATGCATGATTATAAAAATGTTATACTTGGTCTACTGCTTGGTAGACCCAGTCAGTAATCTGTTGTCGAGGCAATAGGAAAATGAATTCTCCGTATTGCCTGCAGATTCAGCTCCAGTAGCTCATCGGTAGAGCGCCTGTCTTGTAACCTCTCATCCGTAGTGGGGAGGGGCAGAAAGGAACGTGGAAAATGGGGAGGGCACTCCCTCCGCGTTTTTCGGAGAACAGGAGGCAGGGAGTTCAACTCAAGCTTTTGCTAAAAGCTTGACCAAAACGGTCAACCTAAAAGGCTTGTGAAAATCTCCCCTGGGGCTTTGAAATTTTTAAACGTTTAGTTTCGTCTGCGATGACGCACTCTCAGCCTTCTGAATATTCTTGAATAATTCCTCTTCTGAAACAAACAAGTAGGACGCCTTGTGGAAGCGCTCGAGGAATTTTCTTCTGTCAAGCAGACGGGAAGGATGGTCAAACAAATATTCCAAGCCCGAATACATGGAATACCATCCTGCAGGAACGATCATAATGCCCACGAGCCGGATCAGCAGGTCAGGTTTGTCGTAGATAAAAAGCTCAGAGCTTAGAAGTGCAAAACCCACTGCAACATGGATGAAGCCGTTTCTTCTTATCTTATCCATCTCAACGTCAAGGTCCTTTACCCGCTCGGAAAAATATTGCTTCAGCCGCTTTCTTACTATGCCTTCAGTTTCATCATTTCTTTTTTCCTTAGGCAGGGTGAAACGCACTTCTATGTCCCCTTTGCCTGTTTCAATGTAGCGCCTTTGCAGCTCTTTGAGAAAATCTTCTGATAACATGCGTTTGTGATAAGAGGACACGTCGAAATCAGAGAATATGTCGTCGAAATTATCAAGGGATATCTGTATCGAATTCAGAAGCACAGAAACCTTTGCGCCTTCCATCTCCTTCTTGATTTCCTTTTCCTGCTTTGCAGACGGTTCGGGCATGTATTATAGGCTAAGCGAAATTTAATAAGGAACATAGGTACTGCGAATGTAAATCAGATACTATTAGACAAAATCCGCCAGCCCTGTCTGCTTCTCTTCGTCGTCCTCGAAAATGCTTTTTATCTCTGTTTCAACAAGCTGTATCAGCTGCCGGGTATATTCAGGCAAGCCATACCGCTTGATTATGTCCTTTGAAATCTCAAGATATTTCCTTATGCCGCCTTCGTTTATAGTCAGCAGCAGCTTCCCGCCGCAGCGCCTGCATTTTCCTGCAAGTGGCGGCCTGCGGTATGATTCATTGCAGTCAACACACCTGAACGTCTGCCTGGAGAATGAGCGCAGATTACCATATAGGTCAGGTATGAAATGGCTCTCCATAAGGCGCGCTGCAGCATCCTTGCTGTCAACAGTGCGCAACCGGTCCTGGAGCAGGAATTGTTTGTCCAGTTTTTCAGGAACTGAATCCAGCAACACGTAGCAGGTCCTCAGAGGGCCGCCGTTTATGCTGCCATTTGCATGAGTTATAGGAAACGGAGCATATTCATTCGGAGTGCCGAGCATGTCCTTGACAGTGCGCATGCTTATGTCGCTAGGCATTTTGTATTCCAGCGTGGCTTTGTAGAATTCCAGAGGATATGCATCAACCCATTCTATGCAGTGCACCTCATCATCAACTTCCTTAGGGTTTATCCATGGAGTCAGTACCAGCGGCGCATCCATCGTGCCTCCGCGTTTTTCATCAAGATAATGCTTTGAGAAGTTTAGCAGGGAATCAAGAAGCAGCATGTAGCTATCCTCATCCCCATCTGCATTGCGCCTTCTTGCAGTCATGGTATATGGATGGCAATAGCCAACGCTCGCTTTTGTGAACCCGATTATCCTGCCAAGAACGGCTGCAGAGGTGTGCGGTGACAGGCTTAGCATCAGGTGGCCTACGAGGTCTGCCCGCGTTTTGCAGTTGTAGAATGCAGGAAGGCCGTAGAACCCAATAAGCAGCTCGTCAATAAATGCGGAAACGCGTATGAAATATTCTGCACCTGCGTCAGCCAGAAGCAGGTCCTGAGTCTTGAGAGGCACCACCTGGTTTTCATCAGTAAGCGGTGCGCCCTTGTAATCTACATCATATCCCAACTCTTTCAGCCGGCTAATTGGAACCCCTATTTCTGATGGCCTGAAGTGCGTTAATGGTGCATTTGAGGCATCGAACCTGCTTGTACCATCACGGAAAACATAAATGCTGTTTTTGGCGCGCAAATAGCCTTTCTCAAACCGCTCAGGTATGCGGCTCGCATTTGACAGGCCTTTAACGCCTTTTATTTCCTCGCCATTAAAGCCAAGCCGCTCCCTGAGCTTATTGAACAGCTCATTGAAGTCAATGGCCCGATTTTCAAAGAACACAGTGGGCTTCTCACAATGCACTTCAGAGGTAACTGAACGCTTGCATATTACGCAGATTTTTTCAAGCACTGCAGCGCCCTGGCACCTGTCGCAGCTCCTGTAGAACGTGATTGAATTGCACTGGCTGCACCTGAACCTCGCAAGCGTCAGCCTCATGCCCTTGTTGGTGCTGGATGTTTTCACTTTTCGATACACCTTTGTCAGGCTGCGGTCGCGCTGGGAACCGCTTGGAAACAGTACGTTAGGCTCTCCTGCCATTTTTCTTTCCTTTGCCTTTTCAGGCCTACCCATCCGCCCTCCTATGCAGGTTGGTGCTTTGGCATATATTGGAATTCCCGAAAGGCGATTGACTACTGAAAGCACGTTCACATCTGAATTTTCATAGGACAAGTCGGGTTTTGCCCCGTCGTGCATCCCTAAGCTGGCAAGCAGCGCATAAGCATCATTCCTGCCGATTACAAGCTTATCATCCTGAACATGATGAACAATAAGGAGATCTTCCAGAACTGCTTTTGATTCGCCATTTGGCAGAATAAGCTCTCCGTTTTGTGCGCGCGAACCTGCAAGCATGCCAGCAATTAGTAGCTGAAGCTGCTCAAGGTTTAGATCATGCCATGGGAAAGTATAGGCAGGGTGCAGCGGCACTTTATACTGCATTGACAGGCTAAATGCCGCCTCAGCATCAGGCAATTCTGCAGGGCAGCTGACTGATTTCGCCCTTAATTCCTGCTCCCACCATTCCTCACAAAATCCAGCTGGAAGCATAGGATGGTTGCTCTTCAGGAAATCGCCGTAAGTGATTATTATGTCACCAAGAGAAAGAATTTTCTCTACGCTTCCAAGAGCAGCCTGGGCATCTTCTGCAGTGGTGATTTTACGCACGCTGCCGTCAGACATCTTAACAACAGGCGGCTCGCATCCAGGATAGGGAGTAACAACACAGCCTTTTCCAGGCCGCTCTATCTTCATATGCGTGCCAATTGCCAGGAAGCTGTCAAGCAATATCATTGTTGCAGGATGAATGGATTTTGCCATAAGGCCGTTGTTGCACGTCCTGCCGTATCTTAATCTGAAACCGCCTTTTGCAGACGGATAGGAAAACACCGGCCTGCCTGCCACCAGCCCTTCCAGATAGGTATAATCAGGCTTGATTGACGTCTGGTCACTTGACTTTGAAATTTTCACTATCTTTTCCAGCCAGTCCCACCCGAGCCCGAATTTTTTTGAATATTTGAGAAGCTTTCCTGCCTTTTGCGCAATGCCTTCGCAAAGCACGAGCGGCATTCCACCCCTTATACGGTTGGTTTCAACTCCCTGCACATCGCGGTATGCTGAAACTTCCATCTCCTCCGTCGGGTCGCCGTCAATTGAAACAGGGCAATTCTGCACCAGAAATCTCAGGTCCTCGTCCGAAGGCTTGTATTGCAAATGGTTGACACGCGTTTCGTAAGTGTTTACTTCCTCGACATACCGCTCAATGTGCGTATTGGTAGGCCTGTAATCCCCTATTCCTGCGAGCTTCCTTGCAATGTCGCCCATCATCACACTCAGGGCCATTGCAGTACCCCCTGCGCTTCTTATTGGGCCAGCGTAATATATGGCAAGATAATTAGAGCCGTCTGCATTTTGCTTGACTGCGACTTTGGCAATGCCTTCGGTTGGCGCTACCAGCACACCTTCAGTAAGCAGCCCTACCGCTGTCCTTATTGCCTGCTCCACCTTCTGCTCTTTTGTGCCCTGCACGAAATCTTCAGTCGTTATTCTTTTTGCAAGCTCGAAAGCGATAGCCTCCCTGTTAACACCCTGTTCCTCGCGCTCACGGATAACCTTGGCGATTCCTGGCGGGCCCACTATGCTTTCCACTCGTGCTGCAACGTCCGGGGCTATTTTAACTTCTACCTCGCTGGACGGGTCAAAGCCACGGCCGCGCGCAGCAGAGGCAAGTGCATATGCCTTCTCGAGCTCCTGCTTCAGGTAATCCTCGTAGCTCATATGGGCCCCTCCCGGAAATCAAGCGTATGCAGCCTGCCTGATTTCATCTCGTAAACCGGAACAACTCCAGGCGTGGGCAAATGGCCCTGCCTTATCTGGAACGAAGTCCTGTCCTGGAACGTGCCTGAGTTGATAAGCAGGCAATTCCTGTATATGCCATAGCCGTTCTTGTGGACATGCCCACAATGAAAAACGTCTGGCTCTTCCTCCAATGCCAGATAGTCAGTATGCTGTGGCACTATGAGGTTCCCGCTATAGATTGTAGACAGGTGCCTTCTCTTCAAATATTCGACCATTACCTGCTCAGGGCGTGAATAGGACATCCCCTTTATGTGTGCTATCATCGAGTCAAGCGAGGTGCCGTGATAAAGCACGTGCTTTAAGCCCTCAATGCTCAAGGTTGCAGGATTAGGCAGGCTTATGACATCGCTGGTTATCATGCTCTTATCTATTGCAGGCATAGGTTCTGCACGCCTTACTGCATCGTGGTTTCCGGGAACTACGATGACTTCAATATGATCAGGCAGTCTCGAAACGAAATCATCGAACATTGCATATTGCTTGTAAATGTCAGGAACTGCAAGCTCCTTTATCTGGTTCGGATAGACGCCGACTCCGTCAACTATGTCACCAGCAAGAACGAGATATTTTACCTTGCCCGCGAGATCAGCACGTTCGCCTTTGCCGTTAACCCATTCCACAAATTTGTCAAGGTATTTTGGAAGGAAATATTTCGAGCCGAAATGGGTGTCGGAAATGTGAACAGTAGCCAAATCGCGTGCGCTGAATTTCTGCATCCGCGCAACAGGCATGTCCGGCCAGTCTATCTCTTCCGCAATCAGGTATGGCTCAAGCATTTTGCCGCTTATCGCAATAATGTCGTCTATGATAACGTTCTGCGCCTTGTCGAACAGTTTTTCGTTATGCTTGTTATTGGATATGATGACTAGGAATTCACCTGACAGGTCTTCGACTTGCAAAAGGAGATTGCCATTTTTGGTCTTGCGCTTTTCGTAAACCATGGCGATTATGCGCACTTTCTCGTTTACGTGCTTGCGACCATCTGCAATGTCGATAAGCGCATAATTCGAACGCAGGTTGGAGAGCATTTTTGCAAGCTTCCTGTAGCGGTCCCTGAAATAAGCGACAAAATCCTGGACATCGCCTTTTATCTGGCATTTTTGGGAGATGTTCTTTGAATGCTCGATGTGCACATCCGGGCTGTAGTCCTTAGCAAGAGGCTTGAATGAAGAAGAGCGCACAATCTCTACAGCCATATCCTTCCGTGTCGACTTGGAAATCTCCTCGATGTCTTCGAGTGTCAGGAATGGCTTTCCGGATTCAAGAAGCTGGTGCAGCTGGGAATTGCTAAGCTGCTTAAGGGCCTCTTCTGCTTCGATCGAAATGCGTATGCCCTTTTTGTGGAATTCATCGAGCATGAAAAGCGCCTATGCAGTTTTTATCGATTCGAGCGCGCCCATGATTGTCCATACCTGCGTGCGTGCGTGTACGGGCATGTTGATATCATCACTGATGGATTCTATCAGGTAGATGGCCGCGCTTATCCTGACATTCGGCTCATCTGCGGATTCAAGCCTCTGCTTGGCATCTGACAATGCCTTGCGGATATTCTTTGGAACAGAAGTGTCCGAGGCAAGCCCATCAATAAGGTCTACAACCTCACGAATTTTACTATCCATAAAACCACCTTCGTTAGAGAATCAGTTCTTTAACATTAGACTTTCTTGATTTAGATATGTAATAAATGATTTATTAAGTAAGCGGCTTAAACAAAAATGAAAAACGGGCCCGACGAGATGTGTTCCAACACTTTTCCGATGAAACGCTTTTGTGCGAAGCGGAAAAGGGTTTCTTGAACTCACGCCCCCTTTGTGAATGGCGATATTACCGCGCGTTCCCAAAAGCGGGACTCGTGGCCTACAGCTTTCCTCGAAACTTTTAGGTAATCGGTTTTTGATCAAACTTTTTCCTAAAAAGTTTGGTAGAAGGCTGCCGCTCTGTCCAAGTTACTTCAAACTTCCCAATTAGCGAATCGCTTTTGATCAAACTTTTGGGAAAAGTTTG
>CAZBWC010000063.1:2406-6581 GCA_964495395.1 Microcaldota archaeon | reverse complement strand
CCCCCTTAAGCTTTTTAACAGGAGTACCGGGCTTGTTAACATCGAAGGAGCGTGAGATATACATTCTAAGTGAGGCGTTCTTGTCGCGCTCAGGAGTTTTCATATGCGCTTCCAGAACATCCGCAAGTTTGTCTATGTTAAGCCTATAAGTAGCAGAAACAGGAATTATAGGTGCATTCTCAGCTGCCGAGCCTTTTAGAAAGGCCTTTATCTGCTTGTAGTTTTCCTTAGCCTGCTCAGCAGTAACAAGATCTACTTTTGTCTGCACAACCACCAGGTTTTTTATCCCAAGCAAATTCAGTATCATTAAATGTTCTGCAGTCTGAGGCTGAGGGCATTGCTCGTTTGCAGCAATAAGGAATATGGCCCCATCCAGAATGCTCGAAGCAGCGATAACTGCAGTCATCAGGGTTTCGTGCCCAGGCGCATCAACAAATGATATTTTTCTTTTAAATTTAGCCTTCCCCTTGCAGTCACACTGTTCAGCAAAAAGGTGCTTGCCACATTTAGGACATTCGTATATGCTAGCTTCAGCGTACCCAACGCGTATGGAAATGCCCCTCTTAATTTCTTCACTATGAGTGTCAGTCCACTTGCCAGTCAATGCATGAGTAAGGGTAGTTTTACCGTGGTCTACGTGACCCAGCATACCCAGGTTGATTTCGGCTTGCATGTCTACCTTTTCTACTTCTTGGCATCTTCCTGTGGTTTTTCTTCTTTCTTGAAAATCTCGTTCAGAGGAGTTGCACCTGCAGTTTTTACTTTCGTATTGACCTGCATTATCTCAGCACTGTAAGTGTTGCCGCGTATGGTCTTTCTTTCCCTCTTGCCTTTTTCTGAAGGCCTAAAACCAGGGGGTTCTGCCACAAGTGCCTGCACTTTCCTTCCGCCAGCAATGTCCTTTCTCATAGGAAAGCCGCTTAAGTCGCTGCCACCCGTGAATTCCAGAGTGTAACCAGGCAAACCAAACTGCCCACCGTCTACCTCATCCCCTACCTTCTTGCCGATTATGAAGGTATCCTTGTCTTTCTCCAGTTCTTTCTGATAGGTCTTCCCTGTTTTCGAATCCGAAATTACTAATCGCATACAAATCCCACCCTTTTAGTATAAAACAAACAAAATAAAAATAAAATAAAAAAATAAAAAAAAAATTTACGCGTTCTTTAATTTTGCTTCGTATACGTAGCCATCCTTGCCCACGTAGTACATGAATCCCGATTTCTTGTCTACTTTTTCACTGCCTACTCTCTTTTTCTTGCCCTTTTTGTTGTGCTTCATCGGGGCGGCCCATACATATCCGTCCTTACCTACAAAATACAGATACCCATCTTCCCTTGATATTTTTTCACTACCAACTTTTCTTCCCATTCATTTCACCGAAAGCCAATATTAGGCTATCAATGCTATATTCTGGAGAGGCTTTATAAATATATCGTCGGTATACCGTCGATAATTCAGTATAAAAACCTTAACCAATAAGGTTAATGCATGAAATTCCTGCTCAGAGAAAAGCCAGCCAGGATACTTCTGACGTTGAAAGACACGGCAAGCACGTGGTATCTGTCACGCCTTGCAAGAACCAGCGGAGTCAGCTTTGTCCATCTGATAAAGCTAGTGCCTGTGCTGGAACAGAACCATCTTGTAAAGGTGGAAAAATCAGGGAAGCGGAGACTTATTATGCTCACCAATAGAGGAGCCGAGATAATACAGATATTAGAAGAACTGAAAAGAAAATTCGAGCCGCCTAAACAGCAGCCTACACAACCCTGAGAACAGCATCTTTCTTGATGTAGCTTATGACTTTTGAGTAGTCAAGGTAGTGTGAGTATACATGAACTAGCACGGGATATTCTCCAGCACCAGTCTGGTTGTTGCCCCAGATGCTTATGCGGACTTCCTTTCTTTCACCAGGCATCATATCGCCTACACGTTTTTCATATTTCTTGTTTATGCAGGTGCGTTCAAACCCAACAAGCTTGTTGTTTGGCACCATAACATCAAGAGAAACCATCTGTTTTTCGCCGCTTATGTTCTGAAGATCCACTACGAGGTCAACAGCCATATTCTTTCTTGCAGACAGCCTTAATGGAGCGAATCTCAGGCTGGCTTTGAATGGAGTTAAGCTATTCCCTGTTTGTTGAACTTCCTGCTGATTGCCGAACAATGATTTTAAAAAGCCCATTTAGGTCACCGTGCACATATGTGCTTAATCCGTTATTTAAATTTTTCGTATTTTCTCTCAGGCGAGCCATGAGGCAGCTAAAGCGTGTTGCACCCTTAATCCAGGCTTCCAACTTCGCTTCCCGCCCCAAGCGCACCACCAGTTTATCATTCATCAAAAATCAATACAGCCGCAGCAATCACGCTGGTCCATTTGCCGTCTTTGTTCGATTCTGCGGTCTGGGTAACGTTTCGCGTACGAACAACCTTGCCGCTCATTTTGAAATATTTCTGCCTCTGGTTCCATGCTGTTTCTGGGTCAAAGTAGATGCCCTGTGTCGAAGCAAGCATCGAAGCTGCAAGGTCCTCGGACTTATCAGATGCTTTTCTTTCAGTAAGGCCAAATTCGTGCAGCTCGCTCAGGTAACCGTACATTTTTTGCTCTGCAGGTATGGCAACGCCTATTGAGGCAGCAAGAAGCCGGTTAGGCTCGTTGGAAGCGAGCCGTGCCATGACGACAAATACGACTTGACCTGGCTTAAGATACTTGAGGCCCTTTTCACGCGGGATTATTTTAACGGCAGGAGGCAGTATGCTGGAAACAGAAACCAGATTAAATGGCGCAATGCCCGCATCCCGTAAGGCATACTCAAAAGATGTAAGCTGGTCAGCCGCAGTCCCGACTCCTTTTGTAAAGAACATGTTTTTTGGCACAAAATTCATTTTATCACTTTGAGTGATTCAATAAATACCTTTTTAATTTTATTGCAAAAATGTTTAGTTAAGTAGAGTATGAGTAAGTAGTATGAGTTGAGCAGCATGATTTCAAAACAAACTCTTTATTGGATAGTTTTAGGAGTGGCTCTGATAGTGGCAGTGTTCTGGTGGTCGCAATACGGGCAGCCTCAGGCGGCCCGGGATAAAACTTTTGAGAAAGAGCTCTATGTTAAGGCTCTTGAAACAGGTAAGGGCAACAGCAATTATGCTTACGAATATACTGAAAGCGTCAATGGATTCGTAAACAGTGTAATGCTTAAGCGCTACGGAGGCATAAGATATGCTGCCATTACAACACCATTATCATACCAAAGATACTACCTGAATGAATCAGATAAAGGGAGTGTGTTCTGCCTGAAAACAGAATCTTATAATAGCCAGGAAGCGTGCACAACGGTTGACGAAAATAGCACGCTCGCGCCATTGATTAACGGTATTAACGGCCTTTTCTTCAATGACAGCAGCATAGCAAAAGTGGTTGCAACCCACAGGGCACTTATAAACAAAAGCGCCATGACATTCGGCAATTCCGTTGAAAAAGAAGTTAATGGAAATAAATGCACGCAACTGCAAGTAACCTACGACGCCTCCGTGCTTACGCTCGCAGACATGGTGTCCTTAGGCATACCACAGGGCAGCCTTAACAAATACACTTCACAGTGGTGCGTATCAGAAGACGGCACCGTACAGGAAAAGGTCTTTACGTTTGACTTCAAAGGAGCATCTTACCTGAGTGTGTTCAGCCTGGACATGGCTGATTGGGATTATTCGACAGGGATAGAAATGCCTAATGCAAGCAATAACAAGAATGTGGCCAGCCTCGAAACAAGGCTACGGGAACAGAGCGTGGAATACCAGACATGCTTGCTTAAACAGGGCATTGATCGTGACAGGTGCATATACTCATTTGCAATAGAAAATGATTATGTTGCCCTATGCAGCCAGGCAGGCTCTAAAGCAAGCACATGCTACATATCAGCAGCGCTAAAGCACCCGGACGGAGGCATTTGCGAGAACCTTGAAGCAGACGACGGAGGCAGGGATGACTGCCATCTGGAGATTGCAGGCAAGCTTAAGAACAGCACATTATGCAACCCGATAATGAATACATCGAAATATGAATTCTGCATCAATGTTTCCACATCAGTTCCTCTGAATGCAACAATACAACCTTCTGAAATGCCTACATTGCCAAGCAATCAGACAGGCAATAATACAGGAACAGGAATATTGAACGA
>CAZBWC010000063.1:0-2396 GCA_964495395.1 Microcaldota archaeon | reverse complement strand
GAGCTCATAAACGACCTATTCGTAGCTATAGAAAATCAGAGTGGCTGAGCTTTATTCTTTTTTCTTTTTGATCATGTGCGAATAAAGATCAGTAAGCCTGTCTATGGTTTTTTTAATATCGTAGTTAGCAGAGGCAAGCAGAGCAGCATCAGAAAGTTTCTTCCTGTTCTTTATTGCCTGTATAAGCTTCTCGTGGAAATCAAACTTGTCAGAAAACAGATAGCCGTTGCTGCCATTTTCTATGAACTCGGCAGGCGCAGTTTCCTTGTGGACTACTGCGGGCAGACCAGTTGCCATCGCTTCAAGAACCACCAGCCCCTGGGTATCGAACCTCGATGGAAATGCCAGAACATCGGCACTGGCATAGCTGCTCACAAGGGTTTCCAGGTCGACCCTTCCGGCAAATGTAAAATGGGCATCCAGGCCTTTCTTGTTAACGAGATCTTTGTAATAGGTTTCTGCAGGGCCAGCCCCAACAATAAGGAACCGTGTTTTAGGCATAACATTCAGCATTGAAGCAGAGGCTTCTATCAGCATCTCGAGGTTTTTTTCCTTGGCAATTCGCCCAGCATAGAGAACAACGTTTTCATCTGAGGTTATTCCGAATTTTTTTCTTGCTAGTATAGGCTTGGCACCAGAATTGAATATGTCCCTGTTGATACCGTTGGTAAGAACTTCCATGTTCATTACGCCTTTGCTTTCGAGCAATTTCCGTATGTATTGACTGGGTACGAGCACTTTCGAGTATTGGGAATAGTACCATATCAGATACCTCCATGCAACACTCTGGAGAAAATTGTGGATGTTTTTGTGGGTAGTTAGGTAATGGACCGCTTCCGGAACTAGAGTATGGAAAGTAGCCACAGAGGGTATGCATAGCTTCTTTGAGGACTCAATGGCTGCAAGACCCGTGGTTGCGATGCCATGGGAATGAATAACGTCTATTTCCTTGTCCCGTACAAGTTTAACAGGCGAAAAAAAATTGAACAGGGCTATTCTATAATCAGGGTATGGCTTGAAAGATGTCGAAGTAAAATAATACACGTGGTCATCGTTGTTCTCCTTTTTCTGCTGCTTTGTACCCGGCGAGAAGATATAGACTTCGTGCCCCCGCGATTCCAGCTCTTTACGGTAATTGCATATGCAACTAACCACCCCATCAGTGTTGGGCAGGTAAGTATCAGTAAAAAATGCGATGCGCATATTTCCATATCTGCGTAAGCGCTTAAAAATTATCCGCTTGGCGATATGTTAGATTGAATGACTATTGAAAAAGAAATGCCGTATAAGATATTTGAACCGGCATTCGAACCCGCAACCCACCACGTATTATTTCTTCATTTCTTCAAAAGAGTTCCTGATTTTAGAGGTATCATAAATGATGGTCAACTCTTTTATTTTCCCATTTTCATTAAAGTGGAAAATGTCTACACACTCAAAGCTGGTTTTTGCCCCACCTCTCAGAATCCAGTCATAGCGAAAGTGGCCCGCTGCCATATTGAGTTTTTCACCGTTCAGAATATTCAGTAAAGTTATTTTGGACTCTGATGTATCTTTGAATAGTTCTCTGTAGAAATCGATGGCCTTTAGTTTACCATACAGCGGGGAGTTAATTACAGCCTCTGAAGAAAACAAACTAATGACATAGTGGTAGTTGCCTTCTTCTAATCCTTTCAGATATTTCCTAATTATTTCTGCAATATTCATACGGTCACCCCTTATTTTATCGACCTGTTTAAAAGGTTAATGCGTCTGCCGGGGCTCGATTCCGGAACTATGGGAAATAACGAAAGCGTTTTGATTAAACTTTTTCCCAAAAAGTTTACCCGGGTCGTTGGCTTTTTCCTTTCTTAAATCGCGTTTTGGGATGAAACCCTTTTACTAAAAGGGTTTCTTGGGAAGCCAAAATCCTACCATTATCCGAAACTTTTTGAATTTTACCTTATGGCTTTTTGATGAAACTTTTTGCCCATAAGATTATATTAGTCCAAAAAGTTCCCTGGACTACAGACGCACGATTAATTGATGTAAACAAAAGTAAAAAAAGGCACGCTATAGCAGACCAACTAAAACCGTGACCTTTTACGGTAGAAATATGCGGTTTTGTATAAAGTCTTTATGAAGGCCATTAACAGCGGGGCCGATAGGGTAGTCAATAGAACAATAGATGCAGTTATAGGAAGAAATGATTTTCCGATTATTCCACTCAGTATTGCAGCCTGGGCAATTATCAGGGTCACTTCCCCGCGAGGGGCAGTGGTTGCTGCAAGCTCCATTGCTTCCCGCGGATGCACCTTCAGCCTGACTAATGAAAATGCAATAGGGATGCCCTTAGAAAGAATCGCTACTATCGACAGGAAAATTGCTACAGGAAGAATTGACATTATAGCACGCGG
>CAZBWC010000062.1:5832-6746 GCA_964495395.1 Microcaldota archaeon | reverse complement strand
GTTATCAGCGCTTACCCTACTTGCCATCATATCTGGCTGTTGCATCGCCTCTCCTAATACAGCTCTAAGCCGCTTTCCTCTCCATCTGCTATTTCTTGCTTCTGAACGGAAATCCTTTACGTGCATATACAAAATCTTCATTTTATCTACCTCTGTGTGTTTCTTTCAGATAATTGATGTTTAACCTCATATATTAAAATTCTGGCTGATTTCTTGCAAAATCAGAAACTATTTTATATACTTTTATAAAAAATAGCAATAATGAGCTTGGAAGATTTTGATGCTAAGGACCGCAAAATACTCTCTGAACTGGATAAGAATGCGCGTGTAAGCTACAGTGCACTAGGTAAAAAACTGCGCATTGCAAAGGAGACTGTCAAATATCGTATTGCACAACTCGAGAAAAAAGGTGTTATCGAAAGCTATCACTCCATCATTAACTTCACCAAACTTGGCTATACTTTCTATCGCCTCTATCTGCGCATCCAAAACACCTCGCCGCTAATAGACCGGGAAATAACGAAGTACCTTATGGATTCTGAAAACGTATCGGTTTTCTATCGCACTAATGGCCTATTTCATCTCGCTCTAGGTATATGGGCACGGGACATCTGGGAATACGAGTCTTTCTGGCTTGAATTCAAAAAGCGCTTCGGGCCGTTTATATCTTCCTTCCATCTTTCGGTCCTGACTTCATATTCGGAGTTTTCCCGTGAATATCTACAGCCTGGCTCTTATGGGGGCAAAAAAGTATTTAATCTGATATATAAAACTCCCCGTGCGGATCTGGATGAAACTGATTTCAGGCTGCTATACCTACTTTCCACAAATGCCCGTACATCCCTGGTCTATATCGCTAAAAAACTAAACCTCAGCATAGTCACTGTCCGCTATCGCCTCAAAGCACTTATTGG
>CAZBWC010000062.1:0-5822 GCA_964495395.1 Microcaldota archaeon | reverse complement strand
TGGATATGTGGCTTTCGCGCTTCGAAAAATCAAAGGAACTGATACAGCACATCTTATCACATCCTTCGGTTACTTATACTGAGAAAAGCCTTATTTCAAGCGATTTTGAATTTGACGTGGAAGTTGAGAGCTTTCTGGATTTTATGGATCTGATGGCGTCGTTCAAATCGAAATTTCCAGACGAAATAAAGGATTATACTTATTATTCACTGATAAAAATTCATAAACACGGCTATCTTCAACCTGTAAGGCCTGCCTCTCAACAATAATCACTTTTCTTGCCATTGATACCATCAGCGCCTGGCAATGCCTTTAATACCGCTGATTCCTCGGCGCTCATCCAATCCAACCAACAAACAGCATATGGTGCCTGGCCGTCTTCATGTTGCTCCAGCCATTCCTCATCCTGTGCTGCATCGTTCCTCTGCCTGATGTCATACACCCCGAAATCCATGCCTGCATTCCCGTCAAAACCAATTTCAATTGCGATAAGCTCGCCTTCTTTTACTAACAACGGCTCTGTTGGCGTGGTCCTGCTGTCCCCTTCACTTGGTTCCCTAAAACCCTCGGCTATTTCTGCAAATTTGGGCGCGAGCTTCAACATATGTCCTAACCTGTATCTTATCCCGCATTCATTTTCAAAATCGAGCATATACTGTATTTCACCATCGACATAATACCTACTGCCGTCAACTATATATGCATCAAAAGGCGCCCTGACCTCTACGGAATTATTCTTTAAACTATCAAACCTGAATCCACCATGTGGCTTGTAATTTCCACCCCTTTCCTGGCCTGGGTATAGGACTGAAGTCGGTAAATTGACATCCACCGGTGACTTTACAATAAACG
This sequence comes from Microcaldota archaeon, assembly GCA_964495395.1. Lineage (GTDB taxonomy): Archaea > Micrarchaeota > Micrarchaeia > Anstonellales > Bilamarchaeaceae > DATDYG01. The sequence goes on along the minus strand of CAZBWC010000062.1, from coordinate 4,970 downwards.
GTTCCGGACATTCGGGTGGCACGCCATTCGGTTCCCATTCCATCCTGTCTGGATAGTATTCCCATACCACTCGTTCTGACTGCTCCTTTACTTCCTCTTCCTCTTGCATGGGCTGCAGGGGTAATGTTGCATTAACTGCTTCAACCGCTCTCCAATCGCTTTGATTGGCATTCCCCACTGGCTCTTGGGTTGGTGCTTCTGCAATTTCCTTAACTCTGTCCTGGTCGCCTGAAGGATATCCATAACTATTATTGCCTGTAGTTTCCTGCTTGTTTTGTACGCTCTGCACACATCCTAAAAGCAGGATTGCTGCAACCAGCAGCCAAAACCCTGTCTTATATTGCATCTTCAAACTAATCACTAATTCCTGTTTCAGTGACCTTATAAACACATTCGCCTTCAGGCAGGTTCGGTGAGTCGACAAGCCGTGCAATTCTCTTATTATCCTTGCTCTTCCTCACATAAAGCCTGTAAGTACTCATGTGGCCAAGCACATGCCCTCCTATAGGCTTTGTAGGGTCTCCAAAGAGCATTCCCGGATCATCCATAACTTGATTCGTAACGTACACTGCTAGGTTATGTCTCTCAGCCAGTTGTTGGAGGAGGTGAAGGTGCTTATTCAGCTTCTGCTGCCTTTCACCAAGCGCCCCCCTGCCAACATAATCTGACCTAAAGAGAGAGGTGAGAGAATCAATTATCACAAGCTTTACATTGTATTTCTGAATCCACTCATCAGCCTTTTCAATTAACAATATCTGGTGGTCTGATGATTCAGCCCTTGCAACATAAATATTCTTGAGCACTTCCTGTGAGTTGAGCCCTGCAGCCTCCGCCATCTGCGCAACCCTCTCAGGCCTGAATGTGCTTTCGCTGTCAACAAACAACACCCCGTAAGGTGCATTGCCATTATTGTTTGACTGTTTCTGCATGTTCACGCATAACTGGAAGCCTATCTGTGTTTTGCTGCTGCCAAAGCGACCATATGCCTCGGTTATTGCGCATGTTTCTACTCCGCCACCTAAAAGGTCATCAAGGTTTTTTGAGCCTGTTGATATTTTGTAAATATTCTTCCTTCTCTCATAGACGATATCTGCGCTTTCAAAGCCTATTTCTATTGCCTCTTTCGAAGCTTCAATTGCTTTTTTGGCACTTTCCACCCCGAATTCCCCTGCCTCTGCCAAATCATGCGGAGCTGCTGCGGCTATGCTTGCAAAATCAGCATATCCCTTTGCCCTGAGCCTTTCTGCAGTTACTTCACCAACCCCGGGTAAATCTTCAAGTTCCTTGTAAAACTTCTTCTTTTCTTTCTCTGCCATCCTAATCACCTAAACTAATTTTCCTCTACTTCGTAAACAGCATATGCTACCAACAGCGCAAGCAGTCGTGGGCTTTCGCTACCGACTCCCATAAGTGTGGTTTTTATTTCCCTGCCTGGGCTGCCTTTTAGGGCAGCCTCAAGCATTTTCAACCTCTTACTATCTTCCCCACTAGTAATGCGACTTAGAAGCAATCTATCTACGATATCAATGAAGCGTACCCTGTCCTTGAGCAATATCTGGACTACCTCTTTTATCGGCTGTCCGCAATTGTGCTGCTCTGCCGCTTCAAAACGCCCAACCAAACCAATCTGCGCATAATCCATCCAATCACCTATTCCTTACCTTTCTGGTTATTCGGAAAAACCAACAGCTTCAGCTGCCCTATCTTTAAAGTATAAAACTCATTGCCGTTTTTGGAAACATTTTTCCACATACCGCCTATGTTCTTGTACATTGTTTTGCCATCCTTGTCTACATCTACCTGTACTACTCTCAGGTCTGGCCTGTTTTCTGTTCCCTGTGGCCCGCTCTGTCCCTGCGGCGCTCCTTGCGGGGCTTTCCTCTCATTCCCCACGGAAACTTCTTCAAACCCTTCATCAAGCAACCCTGCCATTTTTATCCCTCCTAAGTATATACTTATATATAATATAATATATACTTATTATATGTATATACTAAGGGACTAGCTTAAAATCATTAAGATTTAAATAGCTTTTCTTTTTTCCCGAAGCTTAGCTTATATTTTTAAACATTGCCTCCCACAATATTCTAATGCGTGCACGTACTGCCCCTGCCCATTCCACTTCTAAAAAACTACCTCAATTCAGGTTTGCCATTGTCTGTACAAATAAACGTAGCCTAGCTCGCCAGCTCGCACGCAAGAAACCCGAACCGCTCATAGATGTGAAGTTCAAATACCTGGACATCGGCAGGAAAACCGGTTATGGCTCAATAAGATATCATCCTGGTGGCAGATATGCCTCCGAAAGCGCGTATCTGCTCTGGTGGGAATTCTTTCCTTATTCACGGCTTCGCGTTTCCGACGGCCTTGGGATTGGTACACTGGCGCACGTTTCGACTTTGCTCGAGTCAATAAGGATCCTTGGCCTGGGCCCGGAAACTAAAGTGTACCATGGGGATCCATCTGAAAGGAGACAAGGCATACTTGATGTTATGGGCTGTTGTTCTGGCCAGATGCTCGAAGAATATCTCGCCAGGTCTATTGAGTTTGCAGCAACCCAGGGCTATGCATTCCCGAATCCTTTCAAAATTGCCCACGCCGGTCCACGCTGCATCGAACATTCTCATTACGACCAGGTTGAGCTAAGGGGCTCTATGCCATTACGCCTGACAGCGCTTCACTGGTTGTTGGGGCAGCTTGCACTTCCGGTTGGCCATCCTGAAAAGCTGGTTGTTGGCGTTGCCTCATCAGCATCAGAGCTCATTTATGAGCACATACTATGCAACCTCGCCCGTCTTGCTGATACCTACCTTATTCTCAATCGCCATTTCCCGTTGTCTGAGCCTGATCTGGCGCGTTTCGGGTATTCCCCCAATGGCAATGGGCTTGGGCAAACGACTGCAGATGCATTGAATGCTATTTTCAGCTCAGAGCAAGACCCTTACAAACGTGCTGCAAAAATAGCCGTATATGAGTTCGAAAATTTTAGCCTGGAATAATGGCGATTTCAACGCCTCACTGAACTAAAATTCACATGTGTCAATATGTTTATAAGTGTGCTGTACCATTATCCTATTTATGGCACGTTTTTTCAGAGCTGCGATAACTCATATCAGAGAGACCACTAAACAACATCCACTATTTGCACCTCGTGCAGTTTTCGGCAGATATAGGGATCCAAAACTCTTTTTGGGGGAGCGGTGCGGCTTGCCGGAAGAGCGGGCAAAAGAGCTTGAAACCGAAGTTGCCAGGCACCCAAGAATATCTCTTGGCCTGTTAAGTTCTGAAATCAAGACTCATTTCAAAACCTCCTCCATTTCTGATCTGCATAAGTCAGTAAATGAATTGTTGTTTTGCGTTTCTCAGGCTCCGTCACTACGCGAAAAAGCTATCAGCGTGCTTATCAGTGCATTAGAGCAAGTCAGATTCATTAAGGAGCCTAACCCTGAAGCGCTAAGGCTCATTTTCAACGCACTCCGCATCCTGAACGTGGATTCAGTGCGGACAGGCATTCGACAATTGCGCACTTCTTTTTGTATCGGAATCGGAATTGGCTGTTTCTTTGTGCCATTTATACCAATCATGCCTATTTCTGCATCCATTCTATTCACTTCTAATATGCTGTTGGCTATTTTGGCCAGCAGGAAAGTCAGTGGTACAAAACCCATTCTTACCGGAAGCCAGATGGATGGCGCAGCCTTTGTAAGCGATACCCCTGTGCTCCAGGCAGCTAATTATATCTCAAACCCTGGAATCACGCTAATCGAGTCAATATTGGCAGCAGGTATTGTAAGGCGGGAGATCAGGGCAAAGCCTTCACCATGCGGATGCCTCCTGACTGTCCATGAAGAATTGGGAGTATTTGCCACATTGGCAGCCCAGGCTATCCTGGAACGCCTGGGGCACGGCTTTACTTTCACTGATAGCCAGCTTGACCAGTTGAGAATAGGCCTATCAGCCCTTGATGATCCTGATATTTCTCTTGTAGTTGGCGGATCACTCAGCTCTTCACCTGCTTTCGAAGAAATCGGGGCAGCTATAATCTCGCATGCAAAATCCTCCTCTGGAGATACGATCCCTATGCTAATACTTCAGCATTTTGAAGGGTTGGATCCTACAGGAATGACAGAAATCCTGAGAGCTCATTTTGACCCTACCTATGCTCGGTTAATAACAGAGCCTGCCGGAACGACATTACACTAGCCTGCTTCAGGAGGCATTTCAACATTTAGCCTTTTTTCTTCGGGTCTTGCATCTGGACTGCTTTTACCAATAATTGGCAAGGGGTCATGCCTGTTGTTGTGCAGAGATCCCGTAGCATTTCAGCTTGTACCCGTTCCAAAAGCCGTTGGCGTAACTTTCTGGTTGCTGCCCTATCGGTTGCTGTTGGTTTAGTGCTATGCGTCCTGGTTTTTGTCATGCATGAATTAGATGTGCGTGGATATTTAATCGATACTTTAACCCGCCTAAGTTAGCAACGTCTGCGAACTCTCGCTAATCATTGCCGCTGCTGCGGAAATTGCTGCTATGATTATCCCGCCTATGAAAAGGCCTATTGCAGTGTTCTGCCATTTACCTCTTGCCTCAGGCGGCTGCATCTGCGCCAGGCCATAGACAATTCCTGCAAGAATAATTAGTATGATGGATAACGTAGGCGCAATTGTTTCCAATAAGCCCCTGATACCATCAAGGGTTGCTTCCAATCCTGCCATCTTATTCAAGTTAATATGATTCTAATATCTTCTTAAACATTTTCATTGTCCTTCTATCCATGCCTGAAATACAAGGTCTTAACATTGCACTCACTGTTGTTGTCATTTCAATAATCCTGTCAGGCATTGCTCTTGGCGTCGGCAGGGGCCTTGGCTACAAGCGCATCGAGCGCTTCGGGCTTGAGGAACTCAGCCAGTCAATAATAAACGCGGCTATCATCGGTGCGGTGCTTGTTATTGTCGGCACTCTGTCATCTG
>CAZBWC010000061.1:5843-6919 GCA_964495395.1 Microcaldota archaeon | reverse complement strand
TACTGTTGTACAGCTTTTCTTTTTGATTTTTGGCAAAAAAATCGAGGCCACAATTGTCGAATCCTATGTTGATAGCAAAAAAGGTAAAAGAATGATGCACTACAGGCCCATGCTTGTCTATTCCTATGCATACAATAATGAAAAGTACATGGGCCGTTCTGGCTGGATTATGAATGAGTACAGAAGCTATGAACCATGGGCACAAAATGTTGTCAATACAAATTCTGTTGGAAGCACCATAACTGTACTTGTGAATCCTCTAGTACCATTCCAATCTGTAATGAAAAGCGACATCAGCCTTTTTCACTGGGGTATTCTGCTAATGTTTGTTTTTGGAATTGCTCTATTATTCCTGAGCAATAATCTAGCTTCTACCTAAGCCTCAGCGCCTCTAAATTAGCGAGTGCCCTGCCTTCGCGCTTGAGCATCATTGCTGCTGCGCGTGCGAGCTCTTCGGTCTTGCCCCAATCACCGTGCACAGTAACCACACGTTCAGGAGTTGGCCTTATGTTGCGCAGATAAGCCATAAGCTGGCCCCTGTCACTGTGCCCTGAAAATCCCTCAACAGTCTCAACGCGCATGTTTATGTTGAGCATCTTTGTCTTGCCGTCATCGCCCATTATCGGCACTTCTTTCAGGCCTTTCTGTATCTTATGCCCTAGTGACAATGCACTCTGGTAGCCTACGAAAATAAGGGTGTTCTTCGGGTCATCTGCCATGAGTTTGAGGTACTCGTATGAAGGCCCGCCGCTAAGCATTCCTGAAGGTGCAAGTATTATTCCTGGCTCGGATGCGAGGATTTCCTCTTTCTGCGTGCCTTTTGCGACCTTTATCATTGATGATTCGAAAGGCGAATTGTCACTGAGTATGCGGCGTTGCAGCTGCTCCCTCAGATATTCCGGATATGCTGTATGTATTGCCGATGCCTCAAGCACCATTCCGTCTATGTACACCGGGTAATTAAAGTCAGGGTTTCTCCTGTAAAACTCCTCGAGGGTAAGCATAACTTCCTGGCTTCTTCCGACTGCGAATACTGGTATAAGCACCTTTCCGCCTTTGCTTACCGTTTCCCTTAT